>DAOVJU010000254.1 GCA_030632095.1 Chlorobiota bacterium | reverse complement strand
AGCATTATCACCTAAGCGGTTACCAGTTTTAATGATCCTTGTATAGCCCCCTTTGCGGTTAGCCACTTTTACGGCAACATCCCTGAAAAGTTCTGAAACACTTTCTTTATCTTGCAAATAACTAAAAACTACACGTCTCGAATGAGTTGTATCTTCTTTCGATTTTGTAATAAGAGGTTCAACATATGTTCTTAATGCTTTGGCTTTAGCAACTGTAGTTTTGATCCTTTTATTTAAGATCAAAGAAGTAGCCATATTTGAGAGCATTGCTTTTCTGTGAGCGCTCTTTCTACTTAAATGATTAAAACCTTTTCTATGTCTCATTTCAATTATTCCTTCTCTAATTTATACCTTGAAATATCCATACCAAATGTAAGATTCATAGATTGTAATAAATCTTCCAGTTCAGTAAGTGATTTTTTACCAAAGTTCCTGAATTTTAACAAATCATTTTTGTTATATGTACATAAATCCCCTAATGTATCAACATCTGCAGCTTTAAGACAATTTAAAGCTCTTACTGAAAGATCAAGGTCAATAAGCTTTGTTTTTAGCAATTGTCTCATATGAAGAACTTCTTCATCAAATTCTTCGTTAGCAACTTTCTCGTCTGAATCTAACGTGATTTTTTCATCAGAGAACAGCATGAAATGATAAATAAGAATTTTTGCAGCTTCTTTTAGTGCTTCTTTTGGATGAATTGAACCATCAGTTTCAATTTCGAATATAAGCTTTTCGTAGTCTGTTTTTTGTTCTACCCTGTAGTTTTCTACAGCATATTTTACATTTTTAATTGGTGTAAAAATAGAATCAATGGCTATTACGCCTAATTCTGATTCAGGCGGATTATTTTCCTCAGAAGCCACGTATCCCCTGCCTTTATTAATTACCAGTTCCATTTGAAGTTTAACCGCTTTTTCCATTCGGCTAATAATCAAATCAGGGTTCAAAACTTCAAATCCGGTTAAAAACTTATTTAAATTGCCTGCCTTAAATTCTTCTTGTTCAGTAATAGTTATGGATATTTTCTCTGTATTGAAATCTTCTATTAATTTTTTAAACCTGATTTGTTTCAGATTTAAAATTAATTCTGTAACATCATCCATTATACCGGGAATAGTTGAAAATTCATGCTCTACTCCATCAATCTTAATGTTAGTAATAGCATAACCCTCTAAAGAAGAAAGAAGAATTCTTCTTAAGGCGTTTCCTACTGTTATACCATAACCTGGTTCAAGTGGTCTGAACTCGAAGCGTCCGAACGTTTCGCTGGAATCCAGCATAATTACTTTATCGGGTTTTTGAAAAGCTAAAATTGCCATAGAAAATATATATTAGATATCTTATTTTGAATATAATTCAACGATTAATTGTTCCTTAATATTTTCAGGTATTTCTGTTCTTTCAGGAACATTAACAAATTTACCTGCCATTGCATCCAGGTCCCATTCTAACCATGCATATTTATTGTATCTGCCTGATGACAATGAAGTATTTATCACTTCTAATGATTTTGATTTTTCCCTAACCCCTATAATATTACCTGGTTTTAACAAAAACGACGAAACATTTACAACATCCCCGTTAACTGTAATATGACGATGCGATACTAACTGGCGCGCAGCACTTCTTGTTGGTGCAATCCCCATTCGAAAAACAACATTATCCAGCCTTGCTTCAAGAAATTGCAATAATACCTCACCCGTTACACCTTTACTTCTTGTTGCCTTTTTAAACAGATTGGCAAATTGTTTTTCTAAAACACCATAGGTGTATTTTGCTTTTTGTTTTTCTTGTAACTGAATACCGTATTCTGATTGTTTTCTTCGTTTTCTGTTCTGGCCATGCATCCCCGGAGGATAATTCTTTTTTTCGAATGACTTATCCTGTCCATAAATAGGGTCTCCAAATTTCCTTGCAATTTTTGTCTTTGGTCCAATATACTTTGCCATTGATATTCTTTTTAAATATAATTATACTCTTCTTCTTTTTGGTGGCCTACAGCCATTATGTGGTAATGGTGTAACATCTACAATTTCGGTAACCTCAATACCTGCATTATGAATAGTTCGCATTGCAGATTCTCTACCTGTTCCAGGACCTTTTACAAAAACTTTAACCTTACGTAATCCTAAATCGTAGGCAGTTTTTGCGCATTCCTCAGCTGCAACCTGTGCTGCATAAGGAGTATTTTTTTTCGATCCTCTAAAACCCATTTTTCCTGCAGATGCCCATGAAATAACCTGACCTTCATTGTTTGTTAATGAAATTATTATGTTATTAAATGAAGCATGAATATGGGCTTGTCCAACAGGTTCAACTTTTACAACTCGTTTCCTTGATGTCTTTGACTTTTGTGCCATAATAATTAACTATTTAGTCGCTTTTTTCTTATTTGCTACTGTTTTCTTTTTACCTTTTCTGGTGCGTGCATTATTGCGGGTTTTCTGACCGCGTAAAGGCATACCAATTCTATGCCTGATCCCTCTGTACGAACCAATATCCATTAAGCGTTTAATGTTTAACTGAACTTCTGAACGTAATTCCCCTTCGAGTTTATACTCCTCATTTACAATTTTCCGAATCGTATTAATATGCTCATCACTCCAGTCTTTAACTTTTACATCCTCATTAATACCGGCTTTATCAAGAATTTTAGCAGCTGCACTTCTGCCAATACCATAAATATAGGTTAGACCTATAACTCCTCGTTTGTTTTTTGGTAAATCAACACCAACTATTCTTGCCATAAATTATAATTTATTTTGTTTGTAAACTTTTTAACCTTGACGCTGTTTGAATCTCGGGTTCTTTTTGTTAATAACATAAACCCTTCCTTTTCTGCGAACAATTTTACAATCCAAACTTCTTTTCTTTACTGATGCTCTTACTTTCATCTCTTTATTTTTATCGAATCACTAATTCTTATATCTAAAAGTAATACGGCCTTTTGTAAGGTCGTATGGCGACATTTCAACTTTAACTTTATCGCCTAATAATATTTTAATATAATGCATTCTCATTTTACCTGAAATATGCGCCGTAATAATATGGCCATTTTCAAGTTCTACACGAAACATCGCGTTTGATAAAACTTCAATTATTGTTCCGTCTTGTTCTATTGAAGGCTGTTTTGCCATATATTTTAATTAAATGTTTAATACTTCTTCAATATATTTAAAAGTTGAAAGTATATCAGGTCCATCTTTCTTAATTGCAATTGAATGTTCGAAATGAGCAGAAGGTAATCCATCTTTTGTTTTTATTGTCCACCCATCATTACCCTGAACAATTGTTTTTGTTCCTAAATTAATCATTGGTTCAATTGCAATCACTAAACCTGGTTTCATTTTAAGCCCCTTACCCCGCCTGCCATAATTTGGAACTTCAGGTTTCTCGTGAAGATTTCTTCCAACTCCGTGTCCAACCATTTCCCTCACAACTGAAAAGCCATTATTTTCAGCATGTTGCTGAATTGCATAACTTATATCGCCTATTCTATTTCCGACAATGGCTTTTTCAATTCCTAAGTATAGACATTCCATGGTAACTTTTAATAACTTCTTTACTTTGTTATCAACTTCCCCAATGCTGAATGTATAAGCTGAATCGCCATGATAGCCATTCATGTATACTCCACAATCAATAGAGACTATATCACCATCCTTTAATTCAAGTGATGAAGGAATACCATGAACAACCTGCTCGTTTAATGAAATACATAGAGAATTTGGAAACCCGTTATAATTTAAAAATCCTGGTATCCCGCCATGATCTCTTATATATTCTTCTGCAATTTGATCTAGCTTTATGGTTTTTACACCTGGCTTGATATGTTTTGCAATTTCAGCATGAGTTTTCGAGACTAACTGGTTACTTAACCTTAAAAGTTCAATTTCCTCATCGTTTTTATAATAAACCATCAAAGAACTATATACTAATTTTACTAAATAGCTGTTACACTAGCACCTGACCGTCCTTTTATCCGGCCAGATTTCATTAATCCGTCATAATGACGCATTAGTAAATGACTTTCAATTTGTTGTAATGTATCTAAAACAACACCAACAAGAATTAATAACGATGTGCCACCGTAAAACATTGAAAATCCGGCTGTAATACCACCAATTCTTGCAAATGCCGGTAATATTGCAACTAATGCTAAAAATATTGAACCAGGCAATGTAATTCTTGACATTATCATATCCAAGAATTCTACTGTTTTCCTCCCCGGTTTTATACCTGGTATAAAACCTCCATTCTTTTTCATATCTTCTGCCATTTGCGTTGGATTAATAGTAATGGCTGTATAAAAATATGTAAATAAGACAATCATGATTGCAAATGTGAAATTATACCAGAA
This sequence comes from Chlorobiota bacterium, assembly GCA_030632095.1. Taxonomy (GTDB): domain Bacteria; phylum Bacteroidota; class Bacteroidia; order Bacteroidales; family B39-G9; genus JAADFW01. The sequence goes on along the minus strand of DAOVJU010000254.1, from coordinate 1,371 downwards.
ACCATCAATATTTGCAAAAGCAGCAGCAAATCCTGACATAGAATCAGAACTTCCAAAATTAACAAATGCCATAGGAAGAAACATAATTGCCTGAGCAAAGATTATTGGCATAACACCAGCAGCGTTTACTTTTAATGGAATATATTGACGAACACCGCCATATTGTTTATTCCCAACTATTCTTTTTGCATATTGAACCGGAATTCTTCTTGTACCTTGTACTAATAAAATTACCGCAATAATAACCATAAGAAGAATTACAATTTCAACCAGGAACATTACCAATCCTCCACCTTGTTCTTCCAGCCTTGAACCAAATTCACCAATTATAGCAAATGGCAATCGAGCAATAATACCAATCATAATGATTAATGAAATACCATTACCAATTCCTTTATCTGTAATACGTTCACCCAGCCACATTACAAACATGGTTCCTGATACCAGGACAACTATTGATGATACCCAGAAAAAAGTTCCCTGGTTAACAAAAGCACTTGCAGGTATTCTTGCATTTAGGTTAGCCAAATAAGCAGGCGCTTGTCCTGCGGTAACTAATACTGTTAAATATCTTGTTATTTGTTCAATTTTCTTACGGCCACTTTCTCCCTCTTTTTGTAATCTTTGGAAATAAGGAAGTGCCATTCCTAATAACTGGATTACAATAGAAGCAGATATATATGGCATAATTCCAAGAGCAAAAACCGATGCATTAGAAAAAGCACCCCCTGAAAACATATCAAGAAGCCCAAGAACTCCTCCGGCAGTTTGTTGTTTCAAAGCCATTAGTTGTGTAGGATCAATTCCTGGTAAAACAACATGTGCACCTAAACGATAAACTAAAAGCAATGCTAATGTCATTATTATTCTTGCCCTAAGATCTTCTATCCTATATATATTTTTTAATGTTTCTATAAATTGTTTCATTTTTTAAGTATTTGCTCTTGTCTGAATTAGATTTCTGTATCTAAAACACTACAATACATTAGTTGTTCCTTCAAGCGCTTCAATTGCAGCTTTTGCTGTTTTAGAAAAAGCATTAGCAGTAACTTCTAACTTAACAGTTAGATTTCCATTTCCTAATATTTTAATTAAATCTTTTTTTGATGCTAATCCGTTTTCAACCAGAACTTGCTTATCAATTTTAGTAAGTTTTCGCTTTTCAGCAAGCCTTTGTAAGTCAACTAAATTAATTCCTTTATATTCTTTTCTGTTAATATTAGTAAAACCAAACTTTGGTACGGTTCTTTGTAATGGCATTTGCCCACCTTCAAAACCTATCTTTTTAGAATATCCGGAACGTGATTTTTGGCCTTTATGCCCTCTTGTAGAAGTACCACCTTTTCCGGATCCTTGTCCCCGGCCTATTCT
>DAOVJU010000544.1 GCA_030632095.1 Chlorobiota bacterium | reverse complement strand
TTAAAAGAAATATTATTAAATTCTGAAAATGTAGAGGAAGTAAAACTAAAAATCAGGAATTGGGTTCATACAATGTATGGTGAAAAATCAAATGCAATAGAATTTTACAGGAATAAGCAGAAAGGCAGGGAGGCATTTGAAAAGTTAACATGGCCGGAAATTGCAGCTATCAGGCTTCTGGATTATATTGATTATAGCGGGAATGAGTATATAGATTATAACATCAGGGGTGCTACAATTACCACCAGGCCTGTTAAAATTTTATGGGTAGCTGCTAAATTTGGGATAGGAGGAGGTGCGGAGGATTTTTTTCTTGATATGATTTATTTGTTCAGGCAATTCAGAGGTGAAATTGAAGCATTTATACCGACAAAACAATTAAATGAAGATTGGATGAACCGGCATCCTTCCGGATTAGATGAAAACATTATAAAAATAAAACAGGAAAACAAGGATAGGATATTAAAAATTTTCATTAATAAGTTTGATGAAGGTGTAATTAAAGATTCTAAATATTATTTTGACAAAGGATTAAGTTATGAGGAAAAGTATGAACAAATGAAAAAGTGGTGGAACAATTATAAATTCCATCTTAGGTTTGCTTTTCGGGAACCAGATATTTTAAATGAGTTTCTTGATTTTTCAATGGGGGAAAAAAGGCTTAATACATTGTATGAAGCAAGAAATGCTGGAATTCCTTTATTTGTTAATCCTTATTATGCTTCATTATTAAAGACTAAAATTTATGAGGATTTTGAAGGTTCGGATTTAGCTATAAGACATTATATATTTCACTGTGAATCACTTATTGAAGAATTTGGACATATTGTAGCCTGGGAAAAAGAAGATGTAATTAAAGAAGGTGAGCCAAATGCAGCCGGATGGCTTTTACCAAATGAAATAAATGTACACAGAAGATATCCGGAAGTAGCTATATTAATTCCTGAAACAATGGGAAGAGCCTGTGCCGGATTGTGTGTTTCCTGCCAGCGTATGTATGATTTTCAACGCGGGCATTTAAACTTTAATTTGAAAAAACTAAGGCCTAAAAAGGATTGGAAAGATACACTTAAAGAACTACTTGAGTATTATGAAAAAGATTCGCAATTAAGGGATATATTAATTACCGGAGGAGATGCTTTTATGAGTTCTGATAACTCCCTGAAATTGATTTTAGATGAAGTTTATAATATGGCTCTTCGGAAAAAGGAAAAGAATAAAAGTTTACCTGATGGAGAAAAACTTGCAGAAATGCTTCGGGTACGATTAGGAACCCGTATTTTGGCTTATTTGCCACAGCGAATTACTCCTGAGCTAATAGCAATTTTAAAGGCATTTAAGAATAAGGCAGAAAAAATTGGAATTAAACAATTTGTTATCCAAACACACTTTATATCTGCCATGGAAGTTACACCTGAAGCCAGGCTTGCTATTGAGAGAATAAATACATCAGGATGGGTTGTAACTAACCAAATGGTTTTTACTGCTGCTGCATCAAGAAGGGGACATGCCAATAAACTAAGAAAGGTTTTGAATGATGTTGGAGTGATACCTTATTATACTTTTTCAGTAAAAGGATTTAAAGAAAATTTCCGCAATTTCGCCACAAATGCAAGAGCTGTTCAGGAACAATGGGAAGAAAAATCTATTGGGCGTATTCCTAAGAAATATGAAGCGGTAATTAAACATTTTCCTGAGGATGGTGAAAAAATTGTTGAACGAATAAATGAGATAAGAGCAAAAGAAAATATACCATTTCTTGCAACAGATAGAAATGTATTAAACATGCCAGGTGTTGGTAAAAGTTTAACTTTCCGTGTGATAGGAATTACTCGTTTTGGAAGAAGAATACTGGAATTTGATCATGATCATACACGAAGTCATAGTCCGGTTATTAAGAAAATGGGGAAAGTTACAATAGTTGAATCAAAAACTATGAAAAAGTACCTGGATCAGTTGGAAGCAATGGGAGAAGATATCTCCGAATATGAAAGTATTTGGGGATACTCAATTGGGCAAACTGAAGAAAGATTATCAATTTATGAATATCCGGAATACGATTTTAAAATCACGAAAGAATACACAAATCTTCAGGTTGATTAGAACAGTGTAATGTCAGATGTATAATGTCAAAAGTCAAAAGTCAAAAGTCAAAAGTCAAATGTCAAAAGTTATATGTAATACAAAATCAGGTAAATAACAATACATTTGACATGAAATTTTTGACATCTGACATCCCGAAAACTTTCGGGAGACTTAACTTTAGTTTTTAGGCTTAATTTTCAGTACTTGCCCATACGAAAGGTTCCTGGCATCGGTTATATTATTTAACTGCATAATATCTGTTTCGGTTACACCTTCAAATTTTTTTGCAACTTCCCAAAAAGTATCACCACGCTTTACTGTATATGTAATGAATTTAGTTCCTTCAGGATAATCGTATGACTTTATAACAACAGGTTTTTCTTCAACTATTATTCCCAGGTTTTTTTGTTTTTGAGCAAATGTCATATCATTTAAAAAATGGTACTTATCTGCCTTATTTTTAGGAACATAAATAATAAGTTTTTGTCCAACACGTATTAAATTGCGCCGAATGTTGTTCCAATATCTAATGTTTGAAGCACTAACATGGTACCATTCAGCTATATAACCAATATTATCACCTGATTTTACAGTATAATAAAGTTTTTCA
>DAOVJU010000510.1 GCA_030632095.1 Chlorobiota bacterium | reverse complement strand
GATCAAGAAAAGCAGGATCAGTAATCGTGATAAATTCACAGAACAAACTAAAATACGAAAAGACAGATTGAATAATGGAACTAATGATAATGACAAAAGTCCACCTGAGCCTGGTGATGGGGGAGATGGATGGCCTGTACCAATTAGTGATGGTTTAGAATTTATACTGATAGGAGGCATTATATATTTTTTTCTGAAACGGAAAAAAACACGCATCAATTCGTAGAAATTGTTTTTCTTTATTATTTCCCTATAAATATCCAGCCAGATTGAATTTCCAAATAAGAAAAGTACTTAAAAATACAAGGGGAATAATCTTTAACCTTATACATCCTAAAGGAAATTATTTTAGATTATTTATAGCTTTTTGGACAGGAATGTTTTTCAGGGTATTGTTGATGGATTTCAGTATTCTGGCAGAATACATACTGAACTCTAAATTTACATATTATCTTTCAGTTCTATTAGCTAAAATCAGTTATCATATTTTTAATCTTCTTAATGTGCCTGTGATATCTTTCGGGAAGAATATTGCATTATATGATGCTGCTGGTGTTTTAGTGGATGATACTTGCCTTGGTTATCGCGGAGTAATACTTTTTGCATTCTTTATCTTTGCGTATTATGGCCATTTCATTAAAAAGATTATTTATGTCTTAGTTGGCTTTATAGTGCTTGAGACTGGTAATGTATTGAGAATATGCTTGTTAGCTCAAATACAATACTGCTGTCCTGAAAAATTCCATTTCTTCCATTTTTACTTGTCAAAGTTTATTTTTTACACATTAATATTTATACTTTGGATTTATTGGGTTGAAAGATATAGTTCAAAAAAAAATGTAAATAATTAACAAAAGCAGCTTTTTTTGTATTAAAACGTCTTAGTAATATGGTATTAAATTATTTATAGTAAATCTAAGCTGTTTTGAATTAATAAATTAAATGATTATTTTGTGTACTGAATGATAAGATAATGATGAATTTAGATATTGACATATTTAAAATAGACAGTAGCAAGTTTGTTGTAGAAAAAGGTAAAATTCTTATTTCAGAACCTTTTACACGGGATTTCTATTTTAAAAGATCTGTAGTTGTACTTGTAGAACATAATAATGAAGGTACAATTGGTTTTATCTTAAATAAGCGCGTTGAGATACCTTTAAGTGATGTTTTAAAAGACTTCCCGAAATTTAATTCAAGATTATCAATTGGCGGGCCTGTAAAACCAGATACAGTTTATTTTATTCATTCACTGGGTGATCTTATTCCGAACAGTTTACATGTAATTGATGATTTATATTGGGGTGGTGATTTTATGGAACTAAAAAATTCAATTGAATTGGGTATTGTTAACCCCGGGCAAATCAGGTTTTTTGTTGGATACTCAGGCTGGCATCCAAAACAATTAGATAAAGAAATATCAGAGAACTTTTGGCTTGTTTCCGATTTATCTATTAAGGAAATGATGAGCTATTCATCCAGCGATCAAAATAAATTATGGAGAATGAGTATTGAACAGTTTGGAGGTAAATACCAGTTGTGGACTACTTTTCCTGAAAATCCTGAACTAAATTAATTCATTTAAAGGTTTTTTCGTTTAATATATCTATTAACTCAGTTGATACTTTGTTATAATATCTTTTATTCTTATAGCCACCAATCCATTGAATTCCTTGTATTGCATTTGTTGAAAATACTTCATCTACACTTGATAGCGTTTCTGACTTAATATTTTTTTCAAAGATTTTAAAACCCGGATTTTCAGCTATTTTAATTATTTGATTACGTATTATCCCCGGTATACAGCCTGATTGTAAAGAGGGTGTATATATACAATCATTTTTAACAATGAAAATATTTGAACTAATAAATTCACATATATCTCCTTTTTCATTTATTATTATGCAATCATCCAGTTTGTTTTCTTTTTTATGTATGCCAGCCATAACAAAAATTAGTGCATTTGCTGATTTTAGTCCTGATAATAAATTAATTGGCTTTCTTATTTTTCTAAAGAGATCAATTTGCAAGCCCTTATTATTTAATGTATAATGGCTGAAACTTATTGATTCTGATTCAATAATATAGGATACTTTATTTGTTTTTGGAGTATAAAACCCACCATCAGACCTGAATACGGTAAAACGAATTCGGGCTCCCTGATATAATTTATTTCTATCTAAAAGTTTATGGATTTTTAAATCAAGGTATTGAATACTAAACTCTTGAGGGATTTCCATTTTAAGTGTCAACATGCTGCTGGTAAGCCTTGAAAGATGATCATTAAGAAATTGAACTTTTGCTCCATAAGCATGCATTGTTTCAAAAAGAGAGTCTCCATATCGAAAAGCCCGGTTTGTATTGTAAAAACCGAAAGTGTTTATGTTCACATATTCACCATTGTGTATTATATATTTTGCTTTTTGTTGCATGTCTAATCAAATTCAAAAGTGATCAGGTCTTTTACGTATTTTTCAATACTTTCATTGGGCTCAATTAAAATATCTTTTATACCAGCTTTCCGGGCAGCTTCCGTATCACGTTTTTTATCACCTATGAAATATGATTTTTCCGGGTCAATATGATATTTTGCAATTGACTTCTCAATAAGTAAACTATCTGGTTTTCTGCAAATGCATTTTTCAAAATCAGGATGATGAGGGCAATAATATATTTTAGTTAGTTTAATATTATACTTTTCAAATTCATTTATCATGTAATCATGTACCATATCTACATCATTTTTAGTGTAAATACCTTTTGCAATACCTCCCTGGTTGCTTATTACAATAATCAAATACCCTAATTCCTGTAGTTTAATTAAACTCCTGATAATACCATCATTAATAACAAAGTTTTCTATTTTCCAGGTATATTTGCCTCTTTCAAAGTTAATTACACCATCCCGATCAAGAAATATAGCTTTATGTATTTTGCTGAATTGATTATATCTCATATTGATTAATATAGTTAGTAATTTTCATATTTTCAAAATCAATTATAATAAGCATTGACTGATTAGTTACATTAACTTTAATGATCTAAATATACTTAAGTCCAGT
>DAOVJU010000372.1 GCA_030632095.1 Chlorobiota bacterium | reverse complement strand
ACGTTTGAAAATAATGGGAAACCAATTGTATTAAGTTTTTGGGCAACCTGGAGCAAACCTTGTATTCAGGAATTATCAGTTATTGCCGAGGAATATGAAAACTGGCAAGACGAAACAGGAGTAAAGCTAATAGCTGTTTCAATCGACAATTCCAGAAGCACTTCACGTATTGCTCCTTTTATTTATGGAAAAGGCTGGGAGTACGATATATATCTTGATCAGAACGAGGATTTTAAAAAGGCTATGAATGTTGTAAACATTCCACATACATTTTTAATTGACGGATCAGGTAAAGTTGTGTGGCAGCATACTTCTTATGCCGAAGGTGACGAAGAGGAGCTTTATGAAAAAATAAAGGAATTAGCCGAATAATTAAATAAATGCTAAAATCATAATAATGAGACGATTGTTATTTATAACTATTATTAGTCTTATTGCTATTTGTACAAAAGCACAGGAAAATAATCCTGGCAGCATACACGGAAACTTTCAGTTAGATGCTCAAACTTATGCAGAAGACAATTCAATTGGAGCAACAAAGGCTGATGAAATAATGCTTTCAAATGTATATGCCAATTTTATATATACGAAAGGCGATTTTTCTGCGGGCACAAGATTTGAAGGATATTTGAACACATTACAAGGATTTGAACCACAAAACGAAGGTGTTGGATTTCCTTATAGATGGATAAGATACTCGGCAAATGATCTGGAAATTACAGTTGGAAGTTACTATGAGCAATTCGGAGCAGGAATGATTTTCAGAACATATGAAGCAAAAACACTCGGATACGACAACGCCATGGATGGTATTCGCTTAAAGTATAGAATAGGATCGGGAATAATACTTAAAGCAATTTACGGGCAACAAAGGCAGGCTCAAAAATATGTGAATGATGTAACTCAGTTAATGAAAGGAAGAGGCATTGTAAGAGGCATTGATGCTGAAATTTCTGTAAATGACATTTTTAACTCATTAGCAGAAAAAAAAACACGTGTTTTACTGGGAGGAAGTTTTATTAGTAAACATGAAAAAGACGACAATCCAATTTATAAAATTCCTGAAAATGTTGGTGCAGGAGCAGGCAGGTTAAATATATCACATGGCAAAATAAATTTCAGTGGCGAATATGTATATAAATCAATGGATCCTTCTTCTGGTGGAACAGAGTACAGTAATGGAATTGTAGGACATAATTACATCTATAAAAACGGACAAGGCCTTTTATTAACAGCTTCATATTCACAAAAAGGACTTGGAATTCATGTTATGGCAAAATCTATTGATAACATGAATTTCAGATCAGAGAGAACAGCTAAATTAAATGACTTAAATATAAATTTCATTCCTGATATAAACAAAAATCATACTTATTCACTGGCTTCAATTTATCCTTATGGGACTCAACCTAACGGAGAAGCGGGAATTAAAGCAGAACTTATGTATAAATTCAAAAAAGAATCAATTCTCGGAGGTAAGTATGGAACCCTTGTTAATGTAGGATATTCAAGGATGAATAGTCTTCAAAAGAAAGCATTGAGCGATACTTCTATATTAGCAAGTAATGATGGAACATTGGGTTATAAATCAAATTTATTAAGTATTGGAGATGAACTTTATTATGAAGATATAAACCTTGAAATCAGCAAGAAAGTTAACAGGAAACTGAAAGGAATATTAACTCTTCAAAGCCTGAAATATAATAATTCAATTATTCACGGCGCCGGTTTATATGAAGGAATAATTAATTCATTTGTTATAGTACTTGACCTTACCTATAAATTCACAAAAAAAAAGGCAGTTAGGACAGAGTTCCAACAACTTCAAACGAAAGAAGATAAAGGGAATTGGTCATTAGCATTGTTTGAATTTTCTATTCCTCATTGGTTTTTCATTGTCGGCGATCAGTATAATGCAAACAGCAATCAACACTATTATAATGTTGCTATTGTGCACAATTTTAAAGCAAATAGAATTCAAATTGGTTATGGCAAACAGCGCGAGGGGATTGTATGTACAGGCGGAGTCTGCCGTAGAGTACCCGCAGCCAATGGATTTACTGTTTCATTAACAAGTAGCTTTTAAATTTAGAAAAAATGACAAAAAATATATACCCAATAGTATTTGGATTACTGGTTTTAGTATCTGTTTTTGCGTGTGAGGAAGTTGAAGAACCTTTTATTGAAGCAAATCCCTTCACAGGTGAATATGATTCTGATTTACCAATACGAAAAATACTTATTGATGATTTCACAGGAATAAATTGTGTAAATTGTCCTGAAGCAAGCATGGTGATTGAAGATTTAAAGGAAACATACGGAAACCACATAGTTCCAATTGGAATTCATACAGGAAGTTACGCAAATCCCATTGATGATTCTCAGCCGGACTTCAGAACCGATGTAGGCTATGAATTAGGAGGAGATGGTATAACGAGCCTGGGATTTTTTAATGTGGCATGGCAGCCTTTTGGAGTTGTTAACCGAACGCAATTTGGTGATAACTATTATCAACATCATAGTGAATGGGCAACATTAGTTGTAGGTATTCTTAAGGAAAATAAATTTGCCGATATTGATATAAAGATTATTAATGAATTCAACGAAGAATCGAATATTTTGGATATAGATATTAATGTAAAAGCAATTATTGACGTAGCATCCAGGTTAACTTTATCTGTATATCTTGTTGAGAATAGAATTACAGGACACCAGTCAGGGGCTCAAAATCCTGAAGAATATGAACACAATCATGTACTAAGAGCAGGAATTAACGGAACGTGGGGAGATGAAATTTCAACATCCATTCCTTTTGCACAATATGAAGAATTAAGTATTGCTTATTCAGATACATTAAACACAGATTGGATTCCCGCAAACTGCGAGGTTGTTACATTTGTGTATGATAGTGAAACCCTTGAAGTTATTCAGGCAGAACAAGAACCAGTTATTTCGAAATAGTTCATAATGAAAAAACTTGTAATCATATCCTTTATTGCATTAAGTATAAACTCTTTTGCACAAGAGTTTAACGGAGGCTTTCTTGCAGGGTTAACCGCATCGCAAGTTGATGGTGATGGTTATGGTGGGTTTGATAAAACGGGTGTTATTGTTGGGGTGTTTGTAAACAGGCAAATTTCAGATAAAACAACCTGGCAAATGGAATTGATTTATAGCCACAGGGGAAGCAAGAAAAATATGCAACCTGATAAGGACGATTTTGTTTTTTTTAAAATACACCTGGAATACCTTGAAGTTCCTCTTATAATTAATTATGAGTATTCAGAAAGAATTTCATTTGACGTCGGATTAAGTATTGGCAGGCTAATAAAATATTATTATGAAAACGAGCAAGGTGAATTCACTTCTAATCCTTTTTATAAATATTCATTAGGTTTAATAATAGGAGTAAATTATCATTTATCAGAACATGTCATTATTGCGTTGCGAGAAACATATTCTATTTATCCAATAAGAGGTTATGCAAACAATGGCCGCTGGTGGTATAAAACGGGTTCATTTAGTAATTCTTTAAGTTTTACGGTTAATTACCAGTTTTAAAAGTTGATATAAATTGTTGTAATTTTGATTGAGAGGTTTTTATCAACCAAACTGTTTATTAATTTATAAATCAACATTTGAAGGATATTTTTAAATATTATTTAAGACTTAGCAACCTTTTAGTTTTTTTATTCTTTTATGGAGCCTTGTTTTCACAAAAATACACCCAAACAATTAAAGGCACCGTATATGATAACAACACTGAGCTAACATTAATTGGAGTTAGTGTTATTGTTCCTGGTTCTGATCCGATAATTGGAACAATAAGCGATGAAAATGGAAATTTTATAATAAAAAACCTGCCAATTGGGCGATATAGTTTACGAGCCAGCTTTATTGGTTATCATACATGGATATTAGAAAATCTGCTGCTTTCTACAGGAAAGGAAATGATTATTAATATTGAGCTTGAGGAACAGATTTATTCAACAGATGAAGTTACGGTTAAAGCATATAAAGATAAATCAAAACCCATTAACAAGATCGCATCAGTAAGCGCCAGGTCGTTTACTGTTGATGAAACAAACAGATATGCAGGAAGTTTTGGCGATCCGGCAAGAATGGCGTCAAATTATGCAGGGGTAGTTTCAATAAGTACCGAAAGAAATGATATTGTTATCAGAGGAAATTCACCAATTGGATTACTTTGGCGTTTAGACGATGTTGAGATACCAAACCCAAACCACTTTGGTGTTATGGGAACAACCGGCGGGCCAATAACAATTTTAAATCATAATTTTCTATCAAAATCTGATTTCTTCACAGGGGCTTTCCCGGCTGAATACAGTAATGCTTTGGCCGGGGTCTTTGATTTGAATATGCGT
>DAOVJU010000039.1 GCA_030632095.1 Chlorobiota bacterium | reverse complement strand
TTTTGGATTTTCGTAATTATCCATATTCATATAAAATAGTATTGTATAACGAAACACCGGGACATGTATTCCCCATTGAAAATCCTATGGTTGCATCATCAGTTTTTTTAAATATACTTCCTGATGATAATAAACTCACACTGGAAGTTCAAAAAAACACGCCCTGGATTGACTCAATTTATGTTGTTTACAAAAGAAATCCTGTTACTTACGAATTTGATTCAATTGGCATTACCCAGGAATTAGAGTATGTTGACAGCGGCCTGGTAAATGGCCAAAGTTATTTTTATAATTTAAAAAATATTTCATACTATACAGAACCCGGATTTATTTTTCCAATTATTAACTATTCTCAGAAAAATTCTGGCATACCAAAAGACACTGTTCCTCCTTGTGCACCGGAAATAATGCTTGAAAGTTTTTGCGAAGAGTATGTTAATATACTAACATGGGAATATCCTGAATGTGGAGATGATGTTATACGATATAAGATTTACTATTCTCCGTTTTATTACAATGAACCAGTTCTTATTGATTCAATTAATGATCCATTCCTTTATACATATCAACATCACCCGGAAACAAGTATGGCTGGATGTTATTATGTTACTGCTGTTGATTCATTCAGTAATGAAAGTGTTCCGTCAAAAAAAATATGTCTTGATTTATGCAAGTATTATGAATTGCCAAATATCTTCACACCAAATAACGACGGGATTAACGATTTGTTCATTCCAATAACTCCGGATAGTATTTATACAAAATTTGTAACTAAAATAAATCTTCGTATTTACAACAGATGGGGCCAACCGGTTTCTGATATTATTACAGAACCTGTAATTAACTGGGATGGAAAAGATGTAAATAATAAGAAAATATTACCGGATGGTGTATATTATTATATATGTGATGTTTATGAATATCATTTACTTGGAGAAGGAGCCCGGACAATTGTTGGTTTTATACATTTATATGGTCAAAGAAATGAATTAAATGAATAATATGTTACGTTTTTGTTTTACCATATTATTACATGCATTAGCTATTTCAATGGTAGCACAAATTGATAACCCGGTTCTGATTAAAGCCGGCTATGAATTTGAAATGCAGAATTACGACAAAGCAATTAAACTATATACCAGTTTGATAAAAAGTGATATAAGTAAAACTGAATCATTAGTTAAACGAGGTGAAAGTTTATTACTTGTTGGATTGGTTAACGAGGCAATTTTAGATTTCAAAGAAGCTGAAAAACTACAGGAAAATAGTGCAAGTATATTGTTAGCATCTGCTTATGCATATCTCAATAAAACCGAACAAGCAATTTATTGGTTAGATAAACATCTTCAGGCACATGATAAATTGTCGATAAATGAAGTTAAAAACTATTCATATTTCAGTAAAATTCAAAATGATAAACAATGGATTGATCTATGGAAAAAAGAATGGTATTCAAAATATGACTTATCGTTGAGCCATGCAAATTATTTATTTGTTAATGGTAATAGCATTGAAGCATTAGATGAACTGGATATTTTAATTGATAAAAAACCCAGAATGGATGAAGCATATATTTTACGTACACAAGTGTATAATTCTATTGGACAATATAAGCTGGCATTAAGCGACTGTGATAACGCGATTAAATTTGCGCGTAAAAATGCAGATTATTACTGTATCAGGTCGGATGTTTATATTTCATTGAATAAATTAAATAAAGCACTGAGTGATATAAATTATGCTGTCTCAATCGAAAATAATAATATAAAATTGTATAAACACAGGGCAAAAATATTTATTGAATTAAATGATCATGAAAAAGCAAAAGCAGATATGGAATTGTACTTAAGCTTTTGTTATAATGATATATCTGCCTTATATAATATGGGATTAATTTATTATAATCTGGATGATTATTTAAATGCACTTTTAAGTTTTAATAAATGTCTTGAATTAAAACCATCAAATTTTAAAAGCTACGTGGCAAGAGGGGATACATATTTTAAAACAAAAACATATAAGTATGCAGAAAGAGATTATGCCATGGCTTTAGATTTAAATCCGAAAGATGGCAATTTGTATTATAAAAGAGCTTTAGTAAGAAAAGCTTTACATAATCAGACGGGAGTTTGTTCTGATTTGAAAAAAGCAATAAAATTTGGCGTTTATGAAGCCGAAGAAATGTATTACCGGATTTGTAAATAATTTATTTATTAACTCTGAGAATGCTTAAGAAATTTGTATTGAGATCACTTTTTTTGAATTCCGGTGAGTTCATTTATTTTTTCAAAAAGAATTTTTGGTTCGAATGGTTTTGTGATAAAGTCATTCATTCCAATTGATATACATTTTTCCTTTTCGTGGTTGAATGCATGAGCAGACATGCCCAATATTGGAATTTTATTAAGCGGAGCTGATAATTTCCTGATATATTCCGTAGCTTTATAACCATCTAAAACAGGCATCTGAACGTCCATAATAACCAGATCGTATTCATTTTCTTTTACCTTATCTATTGCAATCTGGCCGTTTTCAGCATGATCAATAGTAATATTTTCATTATACATATTTATTGTATCAACAGCTAAGGTTTTATTTACAATATTATCTTCAACAAGTAGTATAGTCATGCTTTTTATTAGTGTTGATTTTTGTAATGAATCAATTTGTTCCTCTTTTGGTTTACTTTTTTGCACATAATTATACTTAAGGTTAAAAATGAACGAAGAACCTTTATTTATTTCACTTTCAACCTGAATACTGCCTTCCTGAAGTTCAACTAATCGTTTGACAATTGCCAGTCCTAATCCGGTCCCGCCATATTTCCTTGTTGTATCGCTTCTGGCTTGTGTGAAACTTTCGAATATGTTTTTTATTTGCTCTCCGGTCATTCCAATACCTGTATCACTTACTTTAAAGATTAATTCAACATATTCAGAAGTTGATTCTTTTATATCTATATCAAGTTTTATTATTCCCCCCGGATTAGTGAATTTTATTGCATTATCAATTAAATTAGTAAGGATTTGATGCAACCTGACCGGATCGCCGAACAAGTATTCCGGTATTTTTGTATCAGCAACCTGAAAAAAATCAAGATACTTCTCGTTGGTATTAACTAAAACAAGGTTAACTATATTATTAATTGTTTCTTTAAAATTGAATTCAATTTTCTCCAGGCTTAGTTTTCCAGCTTCTATTTTTGAAAAATCAAGTATATCGTTAATTAAAACCAATAAATTATTGCTTGATGTTATAATGTTTTCCAGATATGAATTTTGTTTGCTATTTAACTTTGCAGTACGCAATAAATTAGTGAAACCAACAATAATGTTTAACGGGGTACGTATTTCGTGACTCATATTAGCCAGGAAAATTTCTTTCAACTCATAATTATTTTTTATTTCTTCATTAGCTTTTTTCAGCTCATTTTTTTGCTTTTCATTAATAAAGAGCGCTTTTTCCAGTTCTTTTTTTTGTAATATATTTTCTTCCAGGAAGTCTTCCAGTTTTTCTTTTTGCCTGTTTATTTGAATGGTCCTTTTGAAAACATTTTCTTCCAATATTCTTGTATCTATCCTTAAGCGTCTAATTCTTAATCTTATATATACAAATATCACTAATGCCAATGCGAAGGCTTCAAGCGTATAGAACCACCAGGTTGTCCAGAATGGCGGATTAATTCTTATATAAAGCGCTTTGTTGCATTTACACCAAACACCGTCATTATTTGACGCTTTTACCTTAAATAAATAATTCCCGGGTTTCAGATTAGTATATGTTGCATATCTTTTGTTACCTACGTAATTCCATTTTGGATCGAGGCCCTCAAGTTTATAGGCATACTGATTTTTTTCAGGATTACTATAATGAAGTGCAGCAAATTCAAAAGTTATTACATCGTCATTGTAAAATAATTCAATAGAGTCTGTATATGTTATTTGATTATTTAAACCAGGCCTGTCACCTATATTTAGTGACTCATTAAATATTTTAATATCTGTTATTACTATTTGTGGTTCATAAGAATTGTCTGTAATGTCTTCAGGGATAAATGAATTGTAACCATAAATACCCCCAAAATACATTTTCCCATTCGCGTTTTTATAATACGCGCCTACGTTAAATTCATTGCCTTGTAGTCCATCCGTAATATCATAATTATGTATTTTTTTTGTTTCAGGGTATATTTTTGAAATTCCATTGTTAGTTGAAACCCAGAGATTATTCTCAGAGTCGTTCAATATTCCATATATTACAGAGCTACGTAGACTTTCTGATGCTGTAAATTGATTGAATTTTCCAGTTTCCCGATTAAATTGAAACAGGCCACGGTCAGAACCAATCCAAAGATTCTCATTATTACTTTCAAGAATTGAGAATATAATGCTTTCTTCATATTTTTCGCCTTCACCTGAGTTTAAAGAATATTTATAGAAAACTTTATTCAACTTATCAAATTTGTTCAGATAATTATATGTTCCTATCCATAATGTTGAGTCGGAATCTTCATAAATACAGAAAATAAGGTTATTGCTTATGCTTTGTTCATTGCCTGGTTCTTGTATAAACGATTCAAAAGTACGGTTTTGTTTATCAAACTTGTTTAACCCTCCATTATATGTTCCAACCCAAATTGTTCCATCAAAGTCTTCATAAATTGTTCTTATTTTGTCATCGGAAATTGAATTCTTATCATTGCTATGCCTATAAGATATAAATGATTTATTTATGGGGTTAAACAGATTAAGTCCTTTATATGTTCCAACCCAAATGTTTTGTTCCCTGTCTTCAATAATTGAGAATACATTGTTATCGCTTAATGATCCGGGATTGTTAGTCTTGTTTTTATAAATTGATATATCACTTGTAATTTGATCATAAACTCCAAAACCATTGCCCCATGTCCCTATATAAACTAATCCTGAATTACTCTCACAAATTGATAGAATAGAATAATTATTGCATGATTGTATAACATTAGGTGCAAGATATACTGTGTTAAACTTATTACTTAGTTCGTCGAATTTATTTACACCACCTCCATCAGTTCCAATCCAAATTATTTTGTTTTGACTTTCATAAATTGATAATATCCTGTTGCTGCTAATACTTTTTTGATCTCCGACAATATTTGTATATATATTAATTTCATTTGAAATGAGGTCAACTATATATAAGCCTTTGGAAACCGAACCAATCCATAATGAATTGTTTGATAAATGCAGACAGCGAATTTCATCATCGGAAATTAAGAATAAATGTTTACTAAGAATAATATTGTCTTTAATCAGGATATCCGCATCGATTTTTATTAATCCTTTATTTGTACCTATATATACATTGCCCTGGTTATCGCTCTTTAAAGCATTTACCGATATTTCATCAGTATTGATTTTTCGGAACTTTGATAAATTTTCATTCCATATATATAACCCAGTTGAAGTTCCAATTATAATATATTCTTGTTTATAACTTATCAGGGAATTTATTTCAACCTGATCTTTATGATCATCAATTGATAACTGCTTAAATTTTTCTTCATCAGGATAGAAATTGAATAAGCCGTTTTTTGTACCTATCCAAAGTACATTATTATTTCCTTTAATAATAGCCAGGATCTCATTCTTCAGAGGATTATTATTATTAGGGAAATAGTTTTTAAAAACATCTTTATAAGGATCATATTTGCTTAAACCTGATTTAGTGCCTATCCAGATATATCCATTATTATCTTCATATAATTCATATATTTTATTATGATTTACACTGGAGTCATTATTATAGATGTGTTTATAAATTAAAAAATTGTATCCATTATATTTGTTTAATCCTTCTTGTGTCCCAAACCATAAAAATCCACTTTGATCCTGAAGGATACAATTAACAGAACTTTGTGAAAGGCCATCTTCTACAGAAATTTTTTGAAAGTTTACCTGATAATTTTCTGAAGAAATTAATGGTTTATTTAACCAGATAAATGATATGCATACTATAGTGATAAAGTATTTTTTCAATTTGAGATGTTTATTAAATATCTACTTAGTCCTCAAGAAAACTAACTATTTTTTGAAATAACAAGCAACAAATTACAAATATCAAATAAGTTTCAATTTTTAAATTACTAAATATCAAACAGTTTAGAGATTTGAGTTTTGTGATTTTTTTGAAATTTGTTTTTTGAAATTTGGAATATTTTTGCAAAGACGACTTAGGATAATTATAAATTTAAGATAATATAAAATTATTAATTGTTAGTTTATTAATATATTATAAGCATTGATATTATTTAAATAGTCATTATATGTTTCTTTAATCCCTTCTTTTAATTTGATCTTTGGTTCATAAGCTAATGATTTTAACAGATTGATATCTAATAATTTCTGAAATGTACCATCAGGTTTTGACGTGTTAAATACTAAAGTGCCTTTATATCCGATAATATCTTTCATTAACAGAGCTAATTCTTTAATTGAAATATCTTCTCCCCATCCTATATTAATAAACTGGTTGCCATTATAAGTTTGAATTAAATAGATTAAGGCTTCAGCCAAATCATCAACATGTAAAAACTCACGTTTAGGTTTTCCTGACCCCCAAATTTCAACAGATGATTTATTATTTATTTTGGCTTCATGAATTTTTCGGATTAATGCTGCAAAAACATGTGATGTTTCCAGGTTGTAATTATCATTTGGTCCATATAAATTTGTTGGCATTACCGAAATGAAGTTTGTACCATATTGTTTGTTATAGTTTTCACACATTTTTAATCCTGCAATTTTTGCAATAGCGTATGGTTCATTTGTGTATTCAAGCGGACTTGTAAGCAAGTATTCTTCTTTGATTGGTTGCGGGCAGTTTTTCGGATAAATACATGAACTGCCTAAAAATACCAGTTTCTTAACCAGGTTTAAATAACTGAAATGGATTAAATTATTTTGTATTTGCAGGTTATTGTAAATGAATTCTGCCCTATATGTATTATTAGAATTAATTCCACCAACTTTGGCAGCCGCCATGAATACATATTCCGGTTTCTCATGTATATAAAAATCTTTTACGTCGTTTTGATTGGTTAAATCTAATTTAATGTAATTGATATCATCTGTTTTTTCATGATGCCTTGAGAAATAATTTCCAACTATATTATTGTAATTATTTTCTTTTAATTTTCTGATAATAGCGCTTCCTACCATACCAGTTGCACCAGCAACAAATATTTTGCTTTTCTCATTCATAATAGTTTAATGTGTTAAATCCACCATCTTTCAAATATTTTTCTTGTTGCATAAGTTTCATATCAGCGTGAACCATTTCTTTAATTAATTCATCAATATCGTATTTCGGAACCCAATTGAGTTCTTTTTTAGCCCTGGAAGAATCTCCTGTTAATAAATCAACTTCGGTTGGCCTGAAATATTTGGGATCAACTTCAAGAATAACTTTTCCTTTTTCTAATTGATATTTATCGTGACAATTTTTTACGATTGCAGTTTCATTAATACCGCTTCCAATAAATTCTATTTCAATTCCAACTTCGCCAAAAGCCTTTATAACAAATGTTCTGATATCAGTAGTATTTCCTGTTGCTATAACGTAATCTTCGGGTTTGTCTTGTTGCAGCATTAAATACATTGCTTCAACATAATCTTTTGCATGGCCCCAGTCTCTTTTTGATGAAAGATTACCAAGATAGAATTTGTCCTGCATTCCTAATGCTATCCTGGCAACTGCCCGTGTAATTTTCCGTGTAACAAATGTTTCACCTCTAATGGGCGATTCATGATTAAAAAGTATACCATTACAAGCAAAAATATTGTAAGCTTCGCGATAATTTACAGTTATCCAGTAGGCATAAAGTTTGGCAACAGCATAAGGAGACCTGGGATAGAAAGGAGTTTTTTCAGTTTGAGGTATTTCCTGAACAAGTCCGTATAACTCACTGGTAGATGCCTGATAATACCTGGTTTTTTCCTCAAGGTTCAATAATCTGATTGCTTCCAATAAACGTAATGCACCAAGAGCATCAGTATTTGCAGTATATTCAGGAGTTTCGAAACTAACCTTAACATGCGATTGTGCACCAAGGTTATAGATTTCATCCGGTTGCGTTTCCTGAATAATTCTTATTAAATTGGTTGAATCAGTTAAATCACCATAATGAAGGATAAACTTTTGGTCTTCAACATGAGGGTCTTCGTAAATATGATCAATTCTTTCAGTGTTAAAAATGGATGACCTTCTTTTTATTCCATGTACGATATATCCTTTTTTAATCAGAAAATCAGCCAGATAGGCTCCATCTTGTCCTGTAATACCTGTAATTAATGCAATTTTTGACATTGAAAATTTACATTCGTTAGTAATGAATCAAATATAATGATTCATTGCAAACTTATCGGTATTTTTATTCTAATTATATAAACTTAAAAGCAGTCCTGCCATACTGAACCATCATATACTTTTAGCTTATGAGTAGTACTGTCATAATACATTGTTCCTTCAATAGGATTAGCTGGAGCAGTTGATCTTGGAGTTAAATTCATCACATCATTAACAGTAACTTCTGCATTAAATTTAAGTGTATTATTATCAAATTCGCCATAAATAAGTGCATTTGCAGAATCATTTGAATAATTGTCTATATATAATTTATTTGAACCATATTCATTGGATCCAGCATAGTATCCAAGAAATATGTTTCCACTACCAACATTATGAAATCCTGCTGCTCTGCCTATTAAAACATTACTGTTTCCTATTGCCTGGCGCCCTGCAATGTTACCAATTATGACATTGTCATTTCCTAATGTAGTATCTGCAGCCGCCCAGGCACCAACTATTGTATTACCTGTTGATTCAGTAGTTTCCTGTCCTGCATGTAAGCCAATAAAAGTGTTGCTGTGTCCGGTTGAATTTTTTTGACCTGCCATTGCTCCAACGAATACATTACCTAAAGAAGTCGTATTATATTCACCGGCATGCCATCCCAGAAATACATTTTCTCTGCCGCTTGTATTTGAATATCCGCTTTGTGTTCCGACAAATACATTGTCGCTGCCAGTAGCATTATTGAAACCACTTTCATATCCAAGAAAAACATTAGCATAAGCTTCTTCATTGTTATATGCGGTTCGTTCACCAATAAATACATTAGAGTTACCTCCAATACTTTTGTAGGCTGATTTAGTACCGATTATAACATTTGCACTACTTTCAATTCCAAGCTCTAGTTCGTTTAGACCTGCATAAACACCTATGAGAACATTTCCATTACAATTTTTTGCATAATATCCTGAACTTCTTCCAATCATTACATTATTGTAACCGGAATCTGCAAAAAATCCAGCACTATATCCAAGATAAGTATTAACACCACCTGCAGTATTTGAATATCCTGCCTTATATCCTATAAAAGTATTTACATATCCAGTAGTATTTGAATGTCCGGATCTTGTACCTAAAAATGTATTTGCATTTCCTGTTTCATTGCTAATACCACTTTCAAATCCCATAAAGATGTTTCCCCATGCATCGTTACTATTATAGCCACTGTTATTACCAATGAATATATTCTCATTGCCTGTTGTAAATGAATATCCGGCATCATTTCCCATCATTATATTATTATAACCGTCAATATTGCCATATCCTGAGCGGGTTCCAATAAAAATATTAGAACTTCCGTATGTATTGTTGTAACCACTTTCGCATCCAAGAAATACATTATTAAAGGATTCTTCATTTGAATATCCTGTATTATAACCTATAAATACATTTAATTCTCCACCAACACTATTATAACCAACTCCATTTCCAATGAATACATTAGAACTACTAGCGCTATCAGATTGATTAAAGTTAAAACCTGTTTGTGATCCTATAAACACACTTGATGAGCTGTTTTTAGCATAATAACCTGCATTGTTCCCCAGGTAAACGTTTTCAATTCCAGTGGTATTGCTATAGCCGCTCTGGTTTCCAATAAATATGTTGTTCCAGGTATATTCATTAGAAAATCCAGCACCTTGTCCTATAAATACATTTGAAAAACCACTTATACTCATTTTAGCAGCCTCATGTCCTATAATAACATTAGATGAACTTATAGAATCATGTTCTGACTCATGATATCCAGCAGCAGTACCAATAATTACGTTTTTATCGCTTTTTTTAACAAAATATCCTGCCCAAGGGCCAATCATAACATTATAGTGGCTTGAATCAACTGAAAAACCCGTTTTATAACCAATAAATGCGTTTAACCAGCCATCAATATTTGAATAACCAGCCTTAGTTCCAATAAAAGTGTTGGAACCTCCTGTTGTATTATTTATACCACTTTCAAAACCCATAAAAATATTACCCCAGCAATCATTACTGTTATATCCACTACTTTTACCAAGGAAAATGTTTTCATTACCGGTTGAAAATAAGTATCCAGCATCATTTCCAATCATGATATTATTATAACCATCAATATTGTTGTATCCTGAATTTGTACCAACAAACACATTTGAATTACCTGAAATGTTATTGTATCCACTTTGATTTCCAATTAATATATTATCATTAGCTTCTGAATTAGAATATCCAGCTGCTGTACCAATAAAAACATTTGCACTACCTACAGTATTACTGTATCCAGCCTGGAATCCGAGAATTACATTTGACCAACCAGTAGTTAAGCCAAACCCACTTTGATTACCTATTATCACGTTATCCCATGATTCCTGGTTATCATGGGCAGCCTCAGTTCCAATAAATACATTACTTCCACCGCCCGGACTATTGTATCCTGCATTATTCCCAATAATTACATTAGAATTACTACTAACAGCAGACTGTGATTCGTTATATCCTGAATATGCACCTAAAAAAACATTGTTTTCGCCACTTCCAATAAAATAACCGGCATGATCACCTAAAAATGTATTGCAACAACTAGTATCCATAGCATAACCAGCTTCAATACCAATAAATGTATTTGAAAAACCGGTAGTATTTGAATACCCGGTTAGTGCTCCTACAAATGTATTTGCTGAA
Source organism: Chlorobiota bacterium (assembly GCA_030632095.1). Classification (GTDB taxonomy): domain Bacteria; phylum Bacteroidota; class Bacteroidia; order Bacteroidales; family B39-G9; genus JAADFW01. The sequence continues at coordinate 1,463 of DAOVJU010000039.1, read as the reverse complement.
CCAGTAGTAGTATTTATTCCACTCTGGAAACCTATATTTATATTGCCCCATGTTTCAGTACTTAATAAACCGGCTAAATTTCCAATAAAGACATTCTGACTTCCGGATTCTTGGTAAGCTCCTGCACCGTGTCCGATAAATACATTTTTAAATCCGCTAATATTTTCATTACCGGCATAATTTCCAATAAATACATTTCTGCTTCCATCTATATTTTGATATCCCGAGCGATTTCCAATAAATACATTCATAATACCTGAAACATTTTTATTACCACAACCAGTACCAACAAATGTGTTATAATATCCACTTATATTATTATATCCGGTTGAATCTCCTACAAAAGTATTATTGTATCCTTCTGTATTATTATAACCTGAAAAACTACCCAGAAAAGTATTAAAAACTCCAGTTGTATTTGAAAAACCAGCCAAATAACCTAAAAATGAATTAAAATTTCCATCTTCATTACTAAAACCCGTTTGATATCCTAAAAATAGATTACCAGAACCAATATTATTATTAAAACCACTTTGATATCCTATAAATGCGTTACTTCCTCCTTCATTTATTGAGTATCCACTTTGATAACCCAGGGTGGAATTATATAATCCTGTAGTTAAAAGCAAACCACTTTCATGGCCTATGAAATAATTATCAGGTGTTAACTGTAGATAATTAGTTGCACCACTTTTACCTGAAGCGAGTCCACCAACAGCAAATCCCCCCTTATTTGCTTTTGTTGGATCATCTATTATATATATTCTAACACTATCGGGAGTTATATTTAGATAGTCTGTGTCAAATTGCTTACCTGATGCAAGCCCACCAACAGCAAATCCCCCCTTATTTGCTTTTGTTCCATCATCAATATTTATTTGAACACCTCCTTGGTAAACCGCAAAAACAGTATCACCATTTGAGTTAATAACTTCAAATATAGGGCTGTTTGGGTCTGCATCAATATCTGCATGTATTTCTAATTTTGTATTTGGAGTTGATGATCCAATACCAACATTCCCTCCATCATAATAAATATCTTCTCCCGTTGATTGCCATATCGATTCTGTTGTTGGAAGCGTTACTTCATTGCCTTGTGTAATTGATAAGGTATTATCGACTAATTCAAGATTTTGTATCTCATTTGTGGAATCGGCATCAGCATCTGCAATGTTTTGTGTGTTTTCTGAAAACAAAGCATATGGTACAGATAGGAGTTGAGTTGTACCCATTATAGAATAATCAGAACCACCATTAACATCTAACTCAATCTGTAAGAAATAAGCATCTGCTCCCCATTGGATTGTTGAAAAATCTCCTTCAACTAATGTTCCTTCTCCAATTGATAAGTTAACTAAACCAAAATCGTTGGTTGGTTGCTGATGAGTTTCTGCATATACAATATTACCTGTTGTGGAATTTTGTAAAAGACTAATTCTTAGGCTTACAGTTTGGTTAATGAT
>DAOVJU010000260.1 GCA_030632095.1 Chlorobiota bacterium | reverse complement strand
GCAAACCGAATGAGGGAACGGCGCCTTTCAATTAGGGAACGGTTACCCTCAATTAGGGAACGGTAATTTTGGAGGAGGAAATTTATTTGTAATAGTGATTGTTTGATGAGTGATAAGTTAGCTTGTTGGATGGAGGGTGTTGTGAATGGGAATTGGGTATTAGGTGTTGGGTATTAGGTGTTGGGTATTAGGCATATGTACAGAGCTCAGTATATTTGATAGTTTTCAATTTTAAATCGCCCGCCTGCCAAAGTGTAACGGCGGACAGGCAAGTAGCCATTCATAAAGTGAGAATATTGTTAAATGGCTACATTGTTAAATTGTTCTAATAAAACAATGTAACAATTTAACAATAGAACAATAAAACTGTAAATTAAAAGCATGTTTGCAAATGATTTTTTTTGAACATGCCATTTTACTGAGTTCAAATGTAATGATATGCAAGGTGTTGAAATAAAGCTATAATGCTTTGGTCGACGGAATCTGTAGTTCCAGACTTTTGGGTAAGTAAAAAGGTATTTAATATAAGTATAATTCAAAATTTTCTGATACGATTTTCTATTTTATCAATGAAATTCTGCTTCGTACGCCTGGAGAGCACAAGTTTTTTACCATTCTTCATGGTAATGTCTCCACCTGACTTGCTCAAATTGTAGCTTTCAATATGCCTCATGTTGATAATATTGGTTTTATGAATGCGTAAAAAATCATCTGTTGCTATTAGCGATTCAACATATCCAATAGTTTTTGAAACCATAATTTTTCTGCCATCGCTAATATGAAATGTAGAATAGTTATTAAAAGCTTCAACATATATTATGTCCTCAGGTAAAACAATTTCAATACCTGATGACGTGGGTAAAGCAATTTTTTCTGGTAAATTCGATTCAAAATTTTCAAAAAGTGTTATATACTTCGTAAAATCAGTTTTTTCTGTTTTATACGATTTTTCAACCCGGTTAACAGCGTTTATTACTTCAGGAACATTAACCGGTTTTAAAATGTAATCAATGGCGCTTACCTTAAACGCATTAATAGCATGATGATTGCTAGCAGTAATAAAGATCACTTCAAAATTCTTCTCCGGTATACTTTCCAGCATTTGAAAACCATCCATTTCCGGCATGTCAATATCTAGAAAGACCAAATGAGGCTTCTTTTCCTTAATTAACTCTATTGCCTCTACAGGTGATGTTGTTTTTGCAATGATCTTAACATTTGGGCAATAATCTTTAATAATAGTTTCCAGGGTTTTTATGGCCGTTAATTCATCATCTACTATTATTGCATTCAATACCATGTTTGAAGAATTGCTTTTGTATTCTTAAAGTTAGTATGATTATTTTAATTAAACTATAGTTGAAGTAAAGAAATTTTTCCATAAGCTAACGGTCAATTGTTAATCGCTGATATTTCTTAAAACAATTTCAACGCGGGTTCCTGTAGCATTGCCTGTATCATCCTTCAGGTCATGATATGTGACTGTTATTTCATTATTATGCAGGAATTTTTGCAATTCCATCCTTTTCTCTGTTATTTCAACTCCATAAGATTGATGGCCGCTTCGTTTTTTACGATTGATCTCCATCGCCTTTTCCCTGCCAATTCCGTTATCTTCAATAATACTGATCAATTGATTATCTTTTTCCAGAATTTCTATTTTCAAATGGCCTTTATCTTTCTTGTGCCTCAAGCCATGCAGGATTGCATTCTCAATATAAGGTTGAAATAATAAAGGTGGAATTTGAATATTCATGTTATAAATTTCTTCCGGAATGTTAATTGAATAGTCAAATTTTTCTTCAAACCTTAATTTTTCCAGATCAATATACAGCGTTAAGGTTTCTATTTCTTCTTTCAGCGATATTTTAATGTTTTGCGAATTATCCAAAACTTTGCGCATTAAACTTGCAAATTTGGTTAAAAACAGGTTTGAAGTTAATTTATCGTTATTGATAATATAGCTTTGAATAGAATTCAATGAATTGAAAATAAAATGAGGGTTCAATTGAGCACTTAATGCTTTTTGCATATTTCTGAACGACTCTTCTTTCAATTGATTACGATATCGAATAGCATTAAGCCTCCTGGTAAAATATGCGTAAATAATTAATAAACCTCCAATAATAAACAAAGTAATGAACCACCAGGTTCTCCAGAATGGCGGTATTATTCTGAAATTTACCGTTGCCGGAATTGCTGAACTTATGCCATCTTCATTGAAAGCTTTAACTTTAAAATTATATTTACCAGGTTGCATGGAAGGATACCTTACGTAAGTGCTTTTTGTTGTCATCCGGTTTTTATCTATACCCTCCATTTTATACTCGTAAATTAAATTTCCGGCATTTTTATACGCTAGTCCAATAAAGTTTATAGTAATATGATTCATATTATAATCTAACTCATAATTTGTTAGCCTTGTGGTATCTTTATCCATAATTTGAATACCGGTAATGTACACCGGTGGTGATATCATATTCAATTTCAGTTTATGTTTGTTAAAAAAAGTAAGGCCTTTTGTTGTAGCCACATAAACCAATGAATATTTAATCTTCACCTGGTTAATTTCACTGGATGCCAATCCTTGTATAGTTGTAATTTGTTGAATATCATATCTTTGCTCTTCCGTATTTAGTATTTCAATACGGTTTAAACCGGCGTTTGTCGCTGCCCAGACAACATTCGAATCAATTGCCAATGAGGTTACCGTATTACTTGTAATGCCCTTAGAAACCGTAATATTATGAACACTGTCATTTTCCATTATCAAAATCCCCGCTCCTTTTGTACCCAACCATATTTTATTGTCATGTGTACATTTCTTGATATCTAAAATCCTGTTATTTAATAATTCATTTTTTGAGAAAAGGTGTGAAAAATTATCATTCTTAAAATGCCACAATCCATCTATACATCCAACCAATAATTCATTTTCATCTACCTCATAAATTGCGTTTACCCTTAGTTCGAAATTATATTTTTTTCCTGAAGTCCAGCAGATTTTATTATCTATTATTTTTATTAAACTTCCATTTGTACCAACATAAATTCTGTTTTTTAATGCTAATAAAGTCAGTGTACTAATGCTTCTACCATTTTTAGTTGTTATTATATTTTTTTTGGGGATTGTATTTAAATTTTTTGTTTGAGTCAATGAATATAAATTATAATTAGTACCAATCCAATATTCGTTTTTATCGTTTATTGCAATAGAACTAATTATTTCATGATTTTTACCTGATATTTGTAAATGTCTGATATCATCATTGATAAATGTTAGTATTGGTGCATTTGTCCCTATCAAAATCTCTTTTTGTTGATTAAACCCTATTGCATTAACAATATTTGATGGCAATCCTTCGGTTATTGTATAAGATTGAAAATCCAGGTCAGGCAGGTAATAAACTCCATCATCTAAAGTTGTAAACCAATATCCACCTTCCATCTCTTCAAATACTGATGAAACGGATTTATCTTTAATCCAGTGATATTTGGCAATTAATGACAAATCTTCAGCATCCGTACACACTACACCATTATTTAAAGTTCCAATCCATAAATAGTTTTTTGAATCGTAACTTAACCAGATTGGTTTGTATCTAAACTCCTTTTCTACTACTACACCATGTTGAGCTATTCTGTAAAAAACCTCATTTACTACTAGAATTAATGATTTTGAATTAATTACAGCATACATTCTATTGTACGATTGATTAGTTTCATCTAAGAAATAATGCTTTACATCAATATTAAATGGATGAACATATGTAGACTTTATATGATAACCTATACCAGGATTTGTTGAAAACAATAGTTTGCTTCGATCTATTATAACAAGGTTACCTCTTCTGATATCTGGTTGATTATTAAAGATATTGAACATTTGGCCTTCACTTGAAATTTTAAACAATCCATGATTATATACACCCAGGTATATGTTATCTGAAGAATCAACATAGAACGAGAGTTTAATCGGTACAAACCATCTTAATTTTTTGTGTTGAATACTATCATTATATCTATACTTGTAAATGGAATCGTTATAATAATAGGACAATTTGCAGGAAAAAGGGATAAACCACAATCTTTCCTTATAGTCTTCAAAAATTTCAAAAACAGTATTATCGGGTAATCCATCTTTAATATCGAAATTCTCAAAAGTATAGCCATCAAACCTGCTTACACCAATATTTGTTGCAAACCAGATATATCCTTTTTTATCTTGTATTACATGATACACTTCCGAACTTGGTAAACCATTATCTACAGTATAATGTTTGAATGTTGGGCTTTGCGCAAATGCAACTGATTCAATAACTATGAATCCTAATATGAATATTTTAAGTTTATATAACACGAATTAAACTTGAGTTTGTTTATTTGTCTTATTTACGAAATTATCTACCCCAAAAACCAATGAATATAAGTACATTCCGAACAAATGAAACAAATTGCGCTTTTGTTGGCCCAATCCAAGTTTAAAAACGACATAGCTGCTGTGTTTAATTGTGCTTTTCTGTTCCAGAAATACCCATTTCCACAAACATGACATTTTAATACATTTCCTTTAATTTCAACGGTTTGTGGTTCTTTATCTTTTAATCCCATAATTTTGGTTTTTATTTATAAAGATAGTTTACATAAAAAACTAAATCAATCAAGTTGCTCATTATTTAAAAAAACATATTATACAAAAAATGTTCATCAGGAAAATGAATAGTTTTATGGAAGAATGGAATATTGGAATAATGGTTTTGAAAATGCCGATACACTATTAATCTCAAAATACAAACGAAGTGAAGCATTTTGAGCTATTTCATAGCTAATCATTATTACTAATGTATTTATTCCCACTATTCCATTATTCCACTATTCCATTAACTTGTCTAACTACTGGTGGATTCCAAACTCCTCACCTACGCATTTCGCTGATAATCCATAAAAAGCATAATCCTTATTTATTCTTTTTACAAGATAAATTAATTAGTAATTTTACTCTCTTTGAAAATAAAGATGTTAAGAAAGATAAAATCAAATATTTATAAGTATTCCGAAAGAAATGCAATTTGCATAAATAACGAATATTACACATATCATGAATTTGGCAAAAAAATAACTGCAATCAGGAAAAGATTGGATGATGTAAAATCTCCCGAAAATGTTAATGTTGGAATTTTAGTAAGCGATGATCTTGAAATATATGCTGCAATATTTGCTGTTTGGTATGCAGGATTAACTTTTATTCCTATTAATCCCCGGTTTCCTGAAGACAGGATCAATAACATTATTAATCAAGCTAAACCTTCCATTATTATTTCATTGAACAGTGATTATGACAGGCTGTTAAGTAATCAAAATTGCCTGATCATTCATGCAGAAGAACCAGATACCGGTCATATTGATTTAACAACACCGGATTTGAATGAGGATAATATATTTTATACCATTTTTACATCTGGCAGTGCAGGTATTCCGAAGGGGGTGCAAATAACATATAAGAATATCAGATCATACATTGAATCATTTCACAATTTAGAGCTTAATCTTGATTTTAACGATAAATTCCTGCAAATTTTCAGCCTGTCATTTGATGCTTCAATTCAATCCTATTTATATGCTTTCTACATTGGCGCTTGCGTT
>DAOVJU010000470.1 GCA_030632095.1 Chlorobiota bacterium | reverse complement strand
ATATGAATTTGGGACATCAACAGTTGAGTATATGACGGTTACATCAGGTGAAATGCATGTTATGCTGCCTGATCATAAGGAATGGAAAATATTTTATCCTACAGAAACCTTTATTGTGGCAAAAGACAGAAAATTCCAGGTAAAAGTAAGCAGAGATACATCTTATAAATGTGTGTATAAATAATTTCAAACTGCAAAAAATGCATTGTAGTTTTTTTTTATAAATTGCGAGTTGAAATTTAATTCATTTCGGTTATGGCAGGAACCAAAGGATCAAGATATTACGACATTTTTTTAAAAAACAAAGTTTGGCTTGAATCGGTAAACGGAGAACAAATAATTAGTGAACAAGTTCTGAAGTTACTAAGTGTTATTAATGAAACCAATTCATTAAAGGCTGCATCTGATAAAATAGGTATTAGTTATCGAAAAGCCTGGGGTGATTTGAAGGGATCAGAAGAAAAGCTTGGATTTATTTTGGTTGAGAGTTCAAGAGGAGGGCAATATGGTGGAAAAAGCCATTTAACACAACAAGGAAAAGAATTGCTTGAAGCATATAAGGAGTTAGTTAGCGACATTAATGTCTCAATAAAAAAAGTAACAAAGAAATTTTTTCATAAAGTAAATAAACCAGAAAATTAACCTGCATTTTTCGGATTAAAAAATTGTAAGTGGATAATACTTGTATTTATATTGGAATTGATGACACTGACAATAAAGAGTCAAGGGGAACCGGTTTCAGGGCCAGGAAAATGGCTTCTTTAATTGTTAATGAAAAAATCGGGAAAGTTATCAGTATAACAAGGCATCAGCTATTTATTGACCCCAGGATCCCATATACCTCGCAGAATAGCTCTGCTTGTCTTGAAGTTTATGCTGAAGATGTTGAATTTTTAAAAGTGTTTTGCAGTCGGTTTTTACTTGAAGATAGTGCTGTAGGCTCTGATGTGGGATTATGTATTGCTAAAGAAAAACAGGTAAATGATGAAATAATTAATTGGGGCAAAAAAGCTAAAAATACTTTCCTTGTTAAACAAGACGCGTATTTATTAGCACAAAACAATAATATATATTTAAAGGGCCTAACCGGGACAAAAGATGGAATTATTGGGGCATTAGCAGCAGTTGGCCTGCGTTTTAGTGGTAACGATGGCCGGTTTATCTGGATTGAAGATAAAAACCTGCGTGAGTTGAACGGGATTTTTCAGGCTGGTGTTTTATTGAATCTAAATGTTATAAATCAAATAGAAAGTGTTGTTAATAAAATAATTACAAATTCGGAAAGAATTTTTCTAGGCAATTGGGTACGCCCTGTTTTAATCAATAATAAACGCACATTAATTGTAGAAAAATCAAATAATATAAACAATTATGAATGGAAAGTTGCAAGTAAAGACTATATCAAAAGTATCAGTCAGTAAAGAACTATTTACAACCATTGCTGAAGTATTTTTATTGTTAGGCTTAGGGGTTTTGGCTATAACATTACATGCTTATTTACGATATCCACTAAACTTACCCGGTCATCATGGAATAGAATTTATGGCATTATTAATTTTTGGCTCGAAAATTAGCAGGCTTAAAGCTTCAACTTCTGTTTTTTCTTTAGGTGTTGGAATATTTCTTATGTTTCCACTTATTGGGATAAAAGATCCTTTTGCACCTCTGGTATATATGATGCCAGGATTTTTATTTTATTTTTCAACACTTGCATTTAAAAACCTGAAAAATAAATTTTGGTTTATTGCATTAATAGGTGGAATTGCCTATACAGCAATTCCTTTAACACGATTCATAATTATGATAGTAATAAATTATCCTTATAAATCATTAATTACTCATGGGGCATTATATGTTATTGCTTGCTTTTTTGCATTCGGTTTAGTTGGAACACTTTTTACCACAGGAATTTTTAAGACATTTAATAAGAAAAATAATTAAAATTCAATTTAAAATGAGAAGATATAATTACATATTAATAAGCTTAGTAATTGTCTTATTTAGTTATTCATGTAATAATGATGATAATGATAATGACAATGAACCAACACCAACTATTACTACTAATAATGTAATACTTGGTGCACAAAAAAATAATTCAACAGGTGGATTTTATTCAAATGCGACCATGAGGGTTTATACACAAGAAGAAGCATATAGTAAGCAGGATTCAATAGATATTGTTTATTATTTTGAAGAAGAAGACGAAAATACGATTGCTTCTCCGGCTGCAAATATTAACGATACTATTTTTGTTGGAACCACTGCTATACCTAATTGGACAGTTAAAAATGAAACAAGGTATTATAAAACATCTTCAACAACCATTGATTTTGCTGAAATTGACGACGAGAACGATCTTATTTCTCTTTTTAACATTGATGATTCAAAACGAAAGGCAAAAAATCTACTGCTTGATGATGTTTATGCATTTAAAACACAAGCTGAAAAATACGGTGTATTCAGGGTTGTATCAGTAACAGGGGAAGACACAGGAAGCATAGTGATAGAGATAAAAATTCAAAAATAAGAATGTATTGAGGCTGTGTTAATAAATCCACAGCCTTTTAAAACCAAACCGATATGCAAAAAATTACATATTCCTTTTTTATTGTTATAATTTTATTTTTTTCGTGTGACAACAGTGAAGAAGTACAAACTGGCCCACAAATTAATTTTAAGCAAGAAACCGGATATGTGTATACTGATACAGTTCTAACATTAGGGCAAACTATCAAAATCGGTATTCAGGCAAATATAGGATCTTCAAACATTACATTATTCCAATATTCAATAGATAATGATGGTGAAATTGAAAAAATAGATTCCGGTTTGAATTCTACTGTATTAAGTATAGATAAAAAAATTACTAAAGGCATATCAGAAATTGAAACCTGGACTTTCATGGTTAAGGATAAAAATGCATTAGAGGATAAGGTTAGTATAACATTAACAAAATCAGATGAAGTAAATTTCCAGGATATAATACATATTCCCGTAATTGTTCTTGGGGCTCAAAATAATGATACGATAGATGGGTTTTACTCATTATCAGAAAAGGATTCATATGCCCTGGCAGAAGCTTTTGAAGTTCAGGAAGACATTAACCTGTTATATTATTTTGATTTCTTCCAGGATGAAGATAATGTGATCTCGTCACCTGGTGCAAATATTGATGAATCGGTATTTCCTGATGGAAATTATGGACCGGATCATTGGCAAATTCGTAATACAACCAGGTTTGTTAAAAGAACTGATGATATACAAATTTCAGATTTTAATAATTCATCCAATGATAGTTTGATCCTGACAAATACATTTGAGTTTTCTATAGGTAAGCGAAAATGTAAAAATCTAATGCCAGGTGATATTTATGCCTTTGTTACAGAAGATAACCTGAGAGGGTTAATTAAAATGAATCAAGTTTACGAAACAGATGAAGGTTATATT
>DAOVJU010000455.1 GCA_030632095.1 Chlorobiota bacterium | reverse complement strand
TAATGTACAACATATTATACAGTGAGGCAAAAAAATTTGTATTAGCATGCAAATCGGGATTTAAAATCCCGATTAGTACGGTCGTAAAAAAATCTCTCATGAGAGATTTGCATGTAAAAGTGAATACACTTTTGTATAGAATTCATTGTTTCAATATGATCATTTTTACTCCTCAGTCAGCTCTATCAACCATTTTCGATAAGCGTTAAATAGTTTTGATTTTGAGACAAAACCAACATATTTCTGATTTTCCACAACCGGTAAATTCCATGCATTTGTTTCATTGAATTTTTTAATAACCTGCTCCATATTGTCAGTCATAAAAATATATTCAGGAGGAATGATCATTAAATTCAATACATCGGTGGTATCGTACATTTCTTTATTGAACATGATTTCTCTAACATCGTCAAGCAATACAACACCTAACAAATAATTATGTTCATCGGTAACAGGATAAATATTTCGATGTGATTTGGAAATTATTTTAACAAGGTTACCTAGTTTTGAGTCGGCATGAACGGTTAAAAAGTCGGTTTCAATAACTGATTTCAACTGCATAAAAGATAAAACCGCTTTATCTTTATGATGAGTGATTAGTTCGCCACGTTGCACCAAATGTGTTGTGATGATTGAATTTGGAGAAAGTTTTTTTGCCGTAACATAAGCAATGGTTGTAGAAAGCATTAATGGGATAAAAAGCTCGTATCCTTTGGTTATTTCAGCAATAAGAAAAATGCCTGTTAATGGAGCCTGCAAAACACCTCCAAGTACACTTGCCATGCCAACCAGGGCAAAATTGTTTTCTGACAGGTTAAAATTCGGGTTAATTGAATTTACAACAAAGGCAAATAAAAAGCCTAAAATTGCACCGGTAAAAAGAGAAGGAGCAAAAATACCTCCAACTCCTCCTGAACCAATGGTTGTTGCCGTTGCTATTACTTTTATAAGGATCATGGCAAGGAAGAATCCTACAAAAACAATCCAGTAATTAGCAAAACCTGAGAAAATACTATTTTGAAAAACTGCTGAAGCTTCATTGTTTAATAGTGATTTTATAATGTCATAACCTTCACCATATAGAGCAGGGAAAAGAAAAATCATTGCTCCAAGTGCCAATCCTCCAATTAGAGTCCGGTATTTATGGTCTTTTATTTTCTCCAGTTTTTCTTCTGTTTTCAGAAAAGCCTTTGTAAAATAAAATGATACAATTCCGGCAATAATGCCAATCAGGATGTAAAACAAAGTATCTTCTATCATAAAGGGTTGACTAATGGTAAATTCCAGGAATATTTCTTCTTCAAGTAATAATACGGTTGTAAGGGCTCCGCTAATGGCTGAAAGCAACAACGGAATTAATGTAAACCTTGAAAGATCGATAAGTAAAACTTCAAACGCAAAAACAATTCCTGCAATGGGAGTATTAAAAATGGCGGATATTGCTCCGGCTGCACCACAGGCTAAAAGTAGTGTAATTCGTTTGTAATCGAAACGTAATAACCTGCCAATATTTGAACCAACAGCAGCGCCGGATGAAATAATCGGCGACTCTAATCCAATTGAACCACCAAATCCGGCAGTTAAAATTGCACTAATAATAGATGAATACATTTTGTGGTTTTTCATCAGGCTGTTACGTTTTGAAATAGCGTGAAGAATAGAAGCTATATTGTGTTTAATATGGTCTTTTAATAGAAATTCTTTAAAGAGGACAGTAATTGAAATTCCTACTAATGGATATATCCAGAATGTATATAAGTTAAAATTATTAATGATAAAATCGCGAAGGTGGAAAACAGTTGTTTTAAAAACCAGGGCCAGTAAACCGGCAATGATGCCAATAATAACGCTAAGAATAAGTATTATACTCCTGTCGGATAAATATTTATTTCTGAATTTCAGGATTTTCTTTATGATTGTTATTCTTGACATAAAAGAGATAAAAGTGCCTTAAATACTTAAAGTACTTATTAGTTACAGTAAATCAAATTTAAGGAATTAATTTTTGAATACAGTATCTGCCAGGTTTTTACCAATAAACGATTTGCTAACTTTCTACAACTGCAAAATTTAAAAACAGCAAACCTGGCAGGGTCTTTCTATTAGTTTTTATTCAATAAATTATCGTTCAAATTCATAATAATAATTCTCATCTAATATTTTCAAATAAGTGTTTGTTATTTGATCTATTGTTGCAGTCCCGTTATATGGCCCACCATAGCTTCCATAATGTATAGTGGTTTCATCAACATATTCCCATCCTTTTTTATAACGTGTTCCATTTGAATATTCAAACCAGTAGGTGCTGGATTTTAAAAATGACCATATCCCGCCAATATCAGGTGTTAGATGAGAAGAACCTGTTAATACCCATTGATCAAGAGTAAGCATATCAGTCATAGTTGTACTGACTACTTCTTCAGATTTATAAGCATTAATTGTTGATGTGGTAGTTTTTTTATCAAGAGTTAAATCGAACGAAATATTATTATCGTCTATAGAGATTATTGAAATTGTACCAAAACCGGATAATGTTAATTCATTATTATTTGCAGTTAGGGCTCCTACAACAAAACTGCCGTCTGTTTTAGTTATAAAATACCTGCTTTCTACAAATTCAAATGATTCATATATAGCACTTGGCCCTGAAACAGTATATGTTTTAGTAAATTCGTTATCAATTTCGTTACTTTCATCAACTTGATTTTCTGAGTCTAGAATAACTTTAATTTCATGTGTTCCTTCAGCTAAATTTATAAAACCATAATAATACCAAAACCATCCCCCGGGTTGAACGTTATCTTCAATGGTTACTGACCATATTTTATAATCATCAAAATATAAATCCACAACAAATGGTGTTTCAGTACTACCAGAACCATTATTAGTAAAGCTAAACATAACATATAAATCATCATTTGGATTAATATTTTGTAAGTCAGAATAAATTTCGTGAGAAGTATTCAAAATTATATTATCAGACCAACCATCTGGAATATTTTTAGCCAAATTTGGGTCACCTTTGGTGTTTTCTATTTTATTTGGATATATTAGTCCCGACGAAAATGTATCTTCAGATTTAATATTTACTTTATTATTGCCACTCTCAACAATCCATTTTGCAGCAAAATCGCTTCTTCCATAATCAGAAATTTCAAAATAATCACTTTCGTCATATATTTCAGCTGTTATTGTGCTGCCTATTCTTATTTTATAATCAGTGCCGGTCGGTAAATGTGTCGGGACAGTCCAAGTATATTCTGTTCCGGAAGCAGACGTGTTAATTGGTTGAATAAGTGAATTACCCTGATATAAATGAATCATTACATTTTCAGTTAAATCATCTGACCATCTGATTACCTGTTCTGTTCCAATTTGCCAATTATCTCCATTTGCCGGTGAAATTATTGTTATTGAACCCGTTTCAGTGTAAGAGTCATTTTCGTCTTCTGTACATGCTGTAAAAGCCATCATAACAGCAAGTAAAATGGTGAAAATTAAATTGTGTTTTTTCATGATAGTTTAATTTTAACCGACATTGCGTGGTTTGGCTCTGAAATATAGAAAATTTGGTTAATAACCTCATTATTTATTAACAATTCAAGAACGCTAAATTGTTATGTTCTTGATTATCAGTCATATTTGTT
>DAOVJU010000176.1 GCA_030632095.1 Chlorobiota bacterium | reverse complement strand
TTTAGATTATAGGTTAAATCTGATTTACCAAATCCTATACCTATGACAAAACCTTTGCGATTACCATCCCAAGCAAATGAATTGATAGAAAATGTTACTAATAGAATTAGTGTCAATATAAAACCCTTAAATTTACAGTGTCTCATTTTTAACCCCTTTCATTTATTTATTAATAGTTGGAATTATACGGCTAACATATATTTTACAGCCAATATTAGCATTATAGTAAATATACAAAATATTGTCCTCGAATACAAAAAAATCCACATGCGTTACTCTGTTGTTAAAAGCGCACTATTTGGAAGAATTAAAAGTCCTCTGGACGATTTATATTAAAAATAGCTAATTTTGAAAATGAAAATAACAAACAGGTATAATGGAAATATAAACAATAGCTATATTACGTTGTTGGGTTGCATAAACAGTGATGCACAAAACATTCTACAAGATTTTGATATGCCAGCAAGAGTACTTATATTTGTACCTAATTACGGACTTTAATATTTTAAAAGATGATAGCAGCAAATTTTTCAGAGTTTAGGAGCGAACTAAAAAGATTTCTTGATAGTGTTGAAGATGACAACGAAACATTGATAATAAAAAGAAGAAGTGGAAAGGGAACTGTTATGATTTCACTTGATGAATATAACTCAATAATGGAGACCTTACATTTATTAAGCTCAAAGAAAAATGCAGACAGGCTATATGAATCTATTCAGCAAATGAAATCTGGAAAGACAGTAAAGCCTAAATTAGAGAACTAAAATGGTTATTACATTCTCAAAAAATGCTTGGGAAGATTATGTTTATTGGCAATCCATTGACAAAAAGATTGTTAAAAAAATCAATAGACTAATAAAAGACATTCAAAGAAATCCTTTTGATGGGATTGGGAAACCAGAAATATTAAAATATGATTTATCAGGTTATTGGTCGAGGCGTATTAACCATGAGCATAGACTAGTTTATCAAGTAATTGAAAATGAGATATTGATTTATAGCTGTAGATTCCATTACGACTGATAATGAATAGATTACGTAACTCAACACAGGTATATATTAAAGAACGGTTTCAATGGTTTGCAAAACTTTTTTACTTTTAAAAACGAAAGCAATAACTATAGATGAAATTATCCCATACAAAAACTTCTTTTTATTCAATTTGTTTCAATAATTCTTTTACGGCTTCTTTAATTTGTTGATCTTGTCCTGTACTGATTTTATCAAATTCATTTTTAATTTTAATATCAGGTTCCAATTGTTTGTTTTCCAGCACATCTCCGGAAATATCAGTAACAGCCATATTTGGAATTCCAAAAACAACACCGTTTTGCATTCTTTCCCACCAGACAAAACTACAGGTTCCCGGAACAGGCATTCCTATTAGTTTACCAATCTGCAGATCTTTATAAGCTACAGGTGTGCAGTGCGCATCGGAGTAATTTGATTCGGAAATTAACATAACAGAAGGTTTGGTCCATCTTCTTTGAGATTCAAAACCTATAATTCGATCATGACCTTTAAATTCCATATACTTTTCGCCACTTAAAAATGAACAAATATCATCAACTAAATCTCCACCACCGTTAAAACGAGTGTCAACAATAAGAGCTTGCTTATTAACTTCCTCACCCATTACATCTTCCAGAAATTCACGAAAACTGTAGTCGCTCATATTTCGAATGTGCATATATCCGATTTTATCACCAGATAATTGATGGGTTTTTTCTCTATTTCTCTTGATCCAACGCTGATAGCGTAATTCATTTTCAGATGAAATAGAAATTGGTTTTACTGCTTCTTTCCATTTTTCTTTAGTCGCAGGGTTATATAAAGATAGAATTGTAATTTTTCCTGTTTTTCGATTAAGCAGCGGATAATAATTCATTTTTGATGTAATGGAAGTTCCATCAATTGCTTCAATAATGATTCCTGGCTTGATCTTTTTCTCCCCTTGAATTAATGGACTGCCCTCCATAACTTCCAGAATTTTTAAGCCCGCACCTTGATAGCTGTTATCGTAGAATGCTCCCAATGAGGCTGTTTTGTCACCTTCTTTATTTCCGGAACGGTATCGGGCACCTGTATGCGAAGCATTTAATTCACCCAGTAATTCACTTAAGATGTCTTCAAAATCGTGATCATTATTAATATCTGCAACAAATTGTTTATAATTTTCGGATAATTTGTCCCATGCTACACCATGAAGATCAGTATCAAGAAATTTTTTCTCTACTTGCCTGGTAACATGATCCATCAGGTAAAGTCGTTCAGCAGTCAGATTAAATGACATTTCACCACTTATTTTGACAGGTTTCTTCTTACTATCTTTAAGATCAATTTTGAAAATCTTACCACTGCTTAGTACAAAGATATTTTTACCATCTTTATCCATTCCTATATTTCCTCCCTTTTTTCCAAATTTTCCAAGTGATTTGGTTTCTTTAGTACGTAGGTCTGTTTTCCACAATTGATATTCTTTTTCAACTCTGGCTAAATAAATCAGATGTTTTATGTCTTTGGTTATCAGTGCGTCAGACATCCTTGAAGAGAAAAGTGTAAATTTTTCTTTTCGCTTTTTAATTTGATCAAAATCTATTTCAATTGGCTTTATCTCTTTTTCATCATCGGCATCAGATTTTTTATTCTTTTTTGAATCTTTTTCATCTTCCTTTTTTTCTTTTTCTTCCCCATAAAGTAATTCGTATTCATTTTTTTTCAGCTTATACTTGTCATATGCTTGTTGAGTTAAGAAAACACCATAAACATCAGCTTCAGATGAACCTGTTTTTGCAACACTATGCATACCATCACGATCGGATAACCAATATAAAACAGAACCATCCTTTGACCATTGTGGGACATAATCAGAAAAGCCGCTTTGAGTAAGATTTATAATTTCTCCTTTGCCATCTGATGAAATAAGGCCTACTTCACTAAACCAATATAGATCAGGATAAAATTCAATGGCAAACCATTTACCGTCCGGACTCCATTCATAAAATTGATCGCCATCGGCATATGAAAAATTATGCTGCCCATCATGGATTGATGTGATCTCTTTTGTCTTAATGTTAATCTTTTTTAGTTTTACCCGTTCTTCTATAAAAGCTACTTCTTTTGAGTTTGGTGAAAATTTTGGTTGAAAAGTTTCAAAATTATTGGCCAATAAGACTTCTTCTTTGGACTCAAGTGTTGTTGAAAAATATTTATCATCTTCATCCGGGATTTTTTGGATGTATAAATTCCAGCTATTATTTCTTTCAGAAGCATAAACTATCGATTTTCCATCTTTACTTATGTCTATATCTTTTTCTTCTTCTGGAGTAAAAGTTAAGCGCCTGGTAAGGCTTCCTTCAACAGTTGTAACAAAAACTTCACCGCGAAAAATAAAAATAATTTCTTTCCCATTTGGAGAAGGTACCATTTCTGCAACATTCCCATTTACGAACAATAGTTTTTCCGGCAAGATTGATTCATCACCTTCAATTTCGATTTCAATTTTAACAGCATCTTCCCCTGACTTTTGAGTGAAGATTTCTCCATTATAACTGTAACATAAGATACCTTTGTTTGAAACCGACAAGTAACGAACCGGATGTGTATCAAATGTTGAGATTTGTTCACTGTTTTTTGGATCACTCAAGTAAGCTTTGTGTACATTAAATGTACCTGATTGTTCAGATAAATAGAAAAAGGAACTGTCTGAACTAAAAACTCCATTCCGATCTTCACCTTCAAAATCTGTTAATTTTTGACATTCACCAGATGTTTTTTTAATCCAAATATCCCTGGTAACCGAGGAAGTATGATGCTTTCTGAATTCATCTTCATAACCTTTAATCTCTTCAAAAATCAGATCTCCGGTCTTGTTGTATTTAGCTTCCCATGCAGGTATTGTCATAATTTGTTCAGGCCGGGAACCATCAAGTTTAACACGATACAATTCTCCTAAACGATGAAATAAAAGGGATTTTTGACTATCTATTCTGATAGAATTAAAGATTACTGCATCATCACTAATGGAAAAATCAGTGGGCCAGTCATCAGCTGAATAAAAAGTAAGTCGTTTTGTTTTACCACCTTGAGAAGGTATTATAAAAAGATCAAAATTTCCATAACGATTTGATGCAAAAGCAATGGTATTGCCATCATGTGACCAAACCGGTTTTACATCATATGCAGTATGACTGGTTAAGCGAATGGCTTTACCACCTGATGAAGAAACGATATAAATATCTCCTTTGTAAGTAAAAGCAATTTGAGAACCATCCGGAGATAGCGCAGTATATCTCATCCATGGTTTTGATGATACAGTTTCCCGGGCAAATGTTTTAATATTGAAAGTGACTAATATTAAGATAATCAAGAAGGAAGATTTCATAATTAGTTGTTTATAATTTTGGGCTATGAATGTACAATAATTATTTATTTAGAAAAAGTAATTAATATTGTGGATACAAGAAACGCAACAAATCTAAAAAAATAGATTTGTTGAATGAAGAAAAAGAAATACACACGGTTAAATATGTGAGAGCGAATAATCATAGAAACTTTACTGTAAGAAAAAATAAGAAACATTTATTACTATTCATTGCAAACGGTTCGGCAAGGGACAACTAAAGCATTTTATTCAGGAAACCAAAAGGTAATTCAGCCCTTCCTGATACCCTCTGCTGTGCAGGAAATTTTGTATTTCGTCTCTGGCATTCATTTGTTTAATATAGCACAGGATAAATATTTTATCAGGTGAAGGAATCTCATTGTAGTACATGACTTCCTGATCCAGTTGGCGGTTTCTTTTAATGTCGATGTAACATTCAATTTCTAAGCCGTACTGTTTTAACAAGCGGGCACGTCGGCGCGAAATACGACTGGCTCCCCAAACAGCAATCCGCGGATAAAAAGGATTGTTCTTCTCAAGCCATATTGCCAAGTATCTTGTTTTTATCCTGTAAAATGCAGAATCACTGTAAATAGTTTGTGTGCGTGTAAGCCTGGTATCTGAATCATGCCATTTGAGGACGGGTTCACTAATCTTTTTAATTTTAACCCCTTCACTTAACCAGCGCAACCACATTTCATAATCTTCAGGGAAATCTCCGTATTTATACATGCCGTGTTTTTTTGCCGTCTCTTTTCGCCACATGGTAGAGGGGTTTACAATGGGCGATTCAATAAACTGACTGTTCAGTATTTCGTGGTAAGTTTGAACAGAATTTACCCATTCCACATAGCGGGCGAAACCTTTTGTGTTTTCAGAATGGCTTATGTGCTTTACCATCCCGGTTACTGCTCCATAATCCGGGTTTGCATCCAGGAATTCGGCCTGTAGTTTCAACCGGTTTGAGTATGCATAGTCGTCAGCATCCATACGGGCAATATATTTGCCCCGGGCTTGCTCTGATCCGGCATTTGAAGCAAACATAACACCTTGATTTTTTTCATGGATGAGAATAAAACGCTTGTCTTTTTCCGTTTGGTTCTGTGCTATCTCAACACTTTTATCGGTAGAATTATTATTAATGAGTATACATTCAAAATTCTTCAGGCTCTGGGTAACAATACTCTCAATGGCCCTGTTCAGGGTTGAGTCTGCATTGAAGAAAGGCAGTATTACTGAAACTCTAGGTATTTCTTTTATCATTCAATCTTGAATTTTGCTTCGAAAGTAGAAAAAATCAGTAAGAAAAATTGAATTAACCCGTTAGTTATGCAAAAATCTGTGTTGCCTCTGAAAAACCTCGAAAAGCTGTATAATAATTTTATATCGAACTCAGGTTAATAGATCAAACTTTGTACATTTATGTTTATATCCTGATAAAATATTATTCATATATATAATTTGTTTATAAATTTGGAATTTATTTAACTATAAATTACAAATGCAACTTAAACATTTATTTTCAACAGCGGTATTGAGCATATTTATTATTAATGCAAATGCTCAAACATCCTTTCAACAAAACGATTTACCTGAAGCAGAAAAAGCGGAAATTACCGCGAAAATGAACAAAACAAAAATCCCGTGGATAAAAAATGCCGGTCAACAACAATCAGAAGTAGCGTTTTATGCTGAAACATTTTCAGGGACAGTCTTTGTTACCAATACAGGTGAAATTGTTTATAGCTTACCGATTAATAGTACTAAATCTTATGTTTTGCGGGAAGGTTTTATTAAAACAAGCGATGTTTTGAAAAGGCCAAATGTATACGGAGAGCTGCAATCGCAAACAAAAGTAAACTATTTTACAGGTAATAGCAGTGATGATTGGCAAAGTAATGTTCCGACTTTCCAAACAGTGAATCTTGGTGAAGTTTGGGAAGGCATAGAAGTAAAACTTAATGCTTATGGCAATAATATTGAAAAACTTTTTTACATAAGTCCCCTGACAAACCCCGAAAACATACAACTTAAACTTCAAGGCAGTAAAAAGATTAAAATTTCTGAAACCGGCGAACTTATTATAAAAACACCGGAAGGCAATATTAAATTTACAAAACCTGTTGCATACCAAATTATTAATAACAGAAAAGAATATGTTGAAGTTGCTTATTCTACAAAAGGTAAAACTTATGGATTTGAAACAGGCAGATATAATCCTGATTATGAGCTTGTAATTGATCCTCTTATTGCTTCTACTTTTGTTGGTGGAACAGGCAGAGATGACCCTTGGTTTTTGGTTTTAGACAGCAGTGGGAATGTTTTTATTACGGGAGAAACATCATCAAGCACTTATCCGACAACATCAGGGGCATACAATACTACAACTAATGGTGCTTATGATATATTTGTTTCAAAATTCAGTTCTGATTTACAAACTTTATTGATCTCAACTTTTCTCGGAGGCACAAGCTCTGATTACTGCAGTTCACTTGCTTTTGACAGTAATAGCAATATTTATATCACCGGAAATACCTGGTCAAATAATTTTCCTATGGCTGGAACGCCTTATGATAATTCACTTAG
>DAOVJU010000144.1 GCA_030632095.1 Chlorobiota bacterium | reverse complement strand
AATCAAGAACTTAAAAAGATTATCCCAAAATCTTTTTCAACAACCAAAGCAAAAAAGAACTAAAACATTTGACTTTTGACCTCATACATTTGACATAATAATATTTAATCCTATCCTGTTTGGTTCCGGCTTGCCTTCGCAAACCAAAGTTTGCTATGGCAAACGAAGGCTTGTTCAGGTTAGTTATTGGTACATTTTTTATCTAAATTATGGTAACAAAAAAGAAAAATTTATCGGTTTATAATGTTGATTCAATACCCTCTGCTGCAAAAATGAAGTTTGGCATTGTAGTGGCTGAATGGAATGAGGAAATAACCGGGGCATTAATGGATGGGGCTTACAAAACATTAATTAAACATGGAACGAAACCTGAAAATATTACTATAAAAAAAGTTCCCGGCACTTTTGAGCTAACCCTGGGTGCGAAATTCATAGCCGATTATACCGAAATTGATGCCGTAATTTGCCTGGGTTGCGTAATACAGGGAGAGACCAGGCATTTTGATTTTATTTGCCAGGGAGTTACGCAAGGTATTACCGAATTAAATATTAATTACGGCATTCCTTTTATATTTGGAGTGCTAACTACAAATTCTATGTTACAGGCAAAAGAAAGGGCAGGAGGAAAACATGGTAATAAAGGTGATGAGGCGGCAATTACAGCTATAAAAATGCTTGCGCTTAAAAATGAGTTAAAGTAATAACCTTAGTTCTGCAAAAATCTGTGTTGCCTCTGAAAAACCTCGAAAAGCTGTATAATAATTTTATATCGAACTCAGGTTAATAAGTACATCTCGTTGTAATGAATTGAACAATACTTTAATAATTCATTATCAATAGAATAATGAATGTTAAATCAATGTCGCTTAGTTAAGCAATTTATGCACGTCATTGCGTTCCCGACATTTTCACCAGAAGAACCAATCTGTCTATTTTTCTGTCATTGCTGCGAACGCAGTGAAGCAACTTCTTTCACTGAAAGGAGTAATCCTTCTGTTTGATGCGGATTACTTCGTCCTCGTAATTCATAGTTATATAATTAATGCTGATATTTCGTATCTTTGTGAAAAAAGATTTGATATGAGTTTATTGGTTTTAGATAGTAAGAATTTAAAGTTTTTAAATATTCTTCTGGAACTTGCTAAAAATGTGGGTGTAAAAGCAGAATTAATTGAGACGGACCAATCAATTGAAGAATATGAGGATAATGTATTTGCTGAAGAAATAATGAAAGGAGCAGAAGGTGGTTTTTTATCAGAACAAGAAACAATTGAATTTTTAAATGAATTAAGGTCAGATATTGAGAAATGAAATTTATTGTTTCTAAGTCGTTTAAGAAAAAGTACGAAAAACTTAAAGATTAAAAGCTTGCTAAGAGCATTCTTGCCTGTATTTCTGAAGTTAATCATGTTAATGATATTACAGGAATTAGTAATATTAAAAAGATGAAAGGATATGACGATGCATATAGGATTAAAGCAGGCAAATATAGAATTGGTATAGTTTTGAATAATAAAATAATCGAATTCAGAACTTTTGATCACCGTAAAGATATTTACAAAAAATTTCCATAGTATTTTACTTTCTTTTTTTAGGACAATTATATCAGTTGGTATATCATTGAAAGGTAATTTTTCAATTCAGGTAAAAACCATTTACTTCTACTTTGGTTTCCAGGGGATAATAAGCCGTTGAGAAAAACGAAAGTCTAAACCATATTGCAAATACCCTTGTGTCATGTCAAGCCTAAACCAATCATATTCGTTATGCTGAACTCGTTTTAGTATCCTATATCAACCAGATTAATTGATACTGTCTCATATATACCCTTCTGTGTCATTTTGAGGCATTGAATTGGTTTTAAGTGCAAATAAGATAAACCAGGCAATTACTCCTGCCATGATAACACTACTTCCTGTGATCATTGTTTTTTCTTCTCCATTATTTATTGTTTTCACGGACAATAATAAAGCAAGTAAAAAAACTCAGGTTGGGTTTTCTTGAGGTTTAAATAATTTTCTTAACGTAAACTATTGACTTTCAATTATAAGTACTATAAAGTTTACATGGAAATTATTTAGAGAAATTCTAAATTACATTAATTCATAAAATTTTTGCAGAAAAGGGGGTAAGGAAATACTGGTAAAAGGAACTATTATAATAGATGACTATAAATTTTGAAAAAACAAATTAAGGTTTTTGCAACTATATAGATTAATAGTCTCGATAATGCAAAAGAGTTTAAAAAAAGTATTAAAAAATACAAAAAATATGTAGCTAAAGAATTAAAATATTTTGAATCTTCAATACTTAATTCGATCGAAGTACCGTAATAATCAATTTATTTATTAGTTCAGATGCTAAATTAGAAAGACTTATGATAAGAAAAGGAATTGACGAAAATCTAAATGCCGAAGCAGAAAGAGTTGTAAAATCTTTTTGACAATTGAATAATTTCGATTTATAAATGAGAAATCATATGCTCAAATAGACATCCCAATTAGATTTGTATTATATAGTTACGCCAGCTAAATAAGCGGTATATGCAATACCGCTAAAATGGTGTTTAATTACATATTTATTTCGCATGGATAAATTAAACATATTATTAATAACCCCCACGGCTTTAGATAACAATGGAAAACCAATAAGGCGGAGAAAAATATTGACCCCTGCAATTACCATGGCTGTTATTGCAGCTGTTACCCCTGATAACTCAAATATTAAATTAATATACGAGACAGTTGAAAAAATTCCTTATGATGACCATTGGGATATTATTGGATTAACAGGAATGGGATCGGGCACAGTACGTGGATGGCAAATTGCAGATGAATTTAAAAAAAAGGGCTCAAAAGCAGCAATTGTAATTGGAGGGTTCGGACCAAGCTTACTCGATCCTGAGATTTCTTTAAAACATGTAGATTCTGTTGTAATTGGAGAGGCAGAAAAAATATGGCCCGAACTAATCGAAGATTTCAAAAATGGAAGATTAAAAAATGTATATAAAATGGGCTCTCCCCCGCTGGTAAACGATATCCCAACTCCAAGATATGATTTAATCAATACTAAAAAAATTGGTTTCATGCGCACTGTACAGGCAACAAGGGGCCGTCCAATGAAATGTAAATTTTGTGCAATATCAGCCTTTTTTGAAGGTAATTTCCGTAAAAGGCCGGTTGATAAAGTTATACAGGATATTCGAACTGCAAAGAAAACTGGAAGCAGGTATTTTACATTTCTTGATGATAATATTTATGGCGATCAGAAATATAGTAAGGAACTTTTTAAAGCATTAATACCTGAAAAAATTATCTGGATAAGCCAAAGTAGCATGAACATAACTAAAAACCCCGATATACTTAAATTGGCACATCAAAGCGGTTGCCGTTTATTATCTTTTGGACTTGAATCTATTGAACCTTTAAGTTTAGAAGGATTGAATAAAAGCTGGAACTGTCCCGAAGAATATAGAAGCTCATTTAATATAACCAGGGAACACGGAATAGAAGTTGCCATATCTATAATGTTTGGGGCTGATGGTGATACTATATCCACATTTCAAAATGTATATAATTTTATTATGGACAACCGTATAGTGCTTCCGAAATTATACATTTTAACACCTACACCAGGTACCCCTTTATATAAATCATTGGAAGCCGAAAACAGGATTATAATAAAAGATATCATTAAATACACGGCCGGATACGCAGTTTTTAAACCTAAGAATATAAGTCCTGATACTTTAGAAAAGAATTATTGGAAACTATATAGTAAATTATATTCTAATATAAATATTTTTAAACGTCTTAGGCACAATCCGGCGAAGCTTGAACCGATTCTAAGGATTGGGTTGCTTACAACAAATGTTTATAATAAAATAAATATTGCCAAAAGGATTGTTCCCGGGCTTTCTTGAGCTTAGTTGGAGGATAATTTATATTTTTTGAAGTTTAAATAATTTTCTTAACCTAAACTATTGACTTTCAATAATAAACACTATAAAATTTATCTGGAAATTATTTAGAAAAGTTCTAAATTACAGTAATTCATAAAATTTTTGCAGAAAAGTGGGTAAGAAAATACTGGTAAATGGAACTATAATAATAGATGACTATAAATTTTATTTGCTTTTTTGACTATAGATTGATGTAAAGTGGATAAAAGGTGGACTTATAAATAAGTTACACAATAAACTCAGAAACTAAATTTAATCAAAATGGAACCAAAGTATAAGAATATTTATACTTTTAGTTTTGGACTTGCACTTGTAAAATAAATTATAAACTTAAAAAAGAAATATTATGGGATTTACTCTGATTAAAGGAACTTTTCATGTCGTAGGATATTCTCCAGATGGAGACTCAATCCGTTTTAAAGCAAATGACAATAATAACTGGGTGAAAATTAATGGAAATATTAAACTCAATGCTAAAGAGCATGCACAATTGCGGTTCCAAGCAATAGACACCCTGGAAACTCACTATAAAAGGACACATCAACCTCTTGAATTTGCATTAAAAGCGATGAATTTTTTATTAGATCATCTCTCAATTAAAAATGTCTCTTGGGATGCCAATATGAAAAAAGTTATTTCTGCTGAAGATGGAACGCCTGGATTTATTTTTTGCAGAGAAGCAGAGAAATATGGACGTCCAATTGCATTTGTGTATTCTGGTGAGATTGACATAGAAGATGGCAGTGAGATATTTTTAGACAATATACGCATAAAGTCAAGTGTCAATTATCAATTGCTTTATGAAGGTTTAGCATATCCTACGTACTACAAAGGTCTATTTCACGATTTACGAGAAGCATTTACAGAAGCAACAAAAATTGCAAGAGCGGGAAATAAAGGATTCTATCCGAAGGACAAGACCAATAGTGGGTTTCAAGTTAATAGTATACAAACAATTTCAGAAGAAATAGTTATTCTACCGAAGCTTTTTAGAAGATTATTAGCTCATCTAAAAGAGCATGATGATTTAAAAAATTTTATTGAAATTTTAAAGAAAAAGCGTGAATCCATTTTAATTTTAAACAAGGAGCATTTTGCTTATTTTGACAATATCATTGAAGTAACAGGAAATAAGGTCAAGTTAAAAGAACCAATCGAAAATATAGTTTTTAATGCATAGTAAAGAAATTACTGTGCCCAATAATATAGCATTCAAAGAATAAAGATCCTTCAGTATATTTTTTTAATGATATATCTAATCTGACATTATTTTAACTAAAAGGAGGATAAATATGCCAATACAAGAAATAACACCAAAAGAGCTTAATAACTTTCTTAAAGCAGAACTTTATCATGCTTTGGATATTAATGATAAAGCAAAGGAAACAATTAATAAAGATGTAACTTACGGATATATTAAAAGGTTCTTCTGTGCTGTTACAAAATTTTACGAAACCATGGATTCAAGGTTTTCAGCAGAAAGTGAATCTAATTATGAGGCAATTGTATCTGAAATAAATAATCTGATTTTTGAGATAACCTGCAAGTTTATTCCTAATATTGAATCCGGAAGAAATAATAAGGGGATAATTGAGGATATTGAATGTGTAATAATTAAGGAAATGTATGGTGCTATTGAGGATCGTTTAAAGGGTATTAAAGATAAAAGTGAAGAAATTGTAAATAAAAATGAACCAGAAGCATGGAAAACAATAAAAAAAGACATTTATGCTCATAATATTTTGACAACAAGAGCAGAAAAAAATGTAGAGCACATATTTAACGAAATTATTGATAAAACAGCAGATATGCATGAAAAGATGCATCCTGATCATATTATCAGATTTATTAGGAATAAAAAAGATAGGTATAAAAGTAATGACAGATTAAAATATTGGGAAAAGATAAAAGTAAGTAATTATATAAGAACAAAAGAATCCTATTTCAAGACTAATCTGATAGATCGTTTTTTATTAAGACAAAAGGATACTGATTTATTCTTCAAGTTGTTTATTATATATATTTCAACGAAATATCAAATAATTCTACATCAAATTACTGATACTGACACCCTGGAACTTTCAGAAGTTATTAAAAAACATGGTGACAATAAAAAAATTCTCGAACATTGTCAGAAAGTATTTACTTTCACCCGTCTTATTGCAAAATATTTTCCAATTTTTGGAGGAGAAGAAGAAAATCAATTTTTTTCCTATATAATTCAAATACTTAGTGTTCTCCGGCGAGGCTATTCATTTTATTTATTGGGAAAGCATAGAGAAGCATTCAATGATTATACATTTACTGAAAAGTTATTAAGAGAATTTAAAGAATATTGTGAAAATAATAAAAGTGGATTAAATAAATTTGAAGTAGATGAAGATTTATATAAAGAATATTTTGATTTACTTTTTCCTTTAATATACTGTTATAAAGGCGAATTATACAGGAGAGATTATTCTTATAATAATGCTCATCAATATTACTGTGCGGCTGTAATACTTTTTGACAGTCTTAAGAATAATAATGAAGATTATAATTCGCTTCTGTCAAAAAGCTTTGCTATTATAAAGGCTGAAACTAATAAAGGCAAGACATTCCTGGAAATGGGTGAATTCAGAAGATCGCTTAAATGGTTCTTAAAAGCATTGAGAAAGACAATTATTCTATTACAAAACCGAGAATTTAATAAAAAAGACAAGGAAGGAACTTTGGATAATTTAGAAAATAATTTTAAAGTAATAATAGATTATCTGGAAGAAACAAAATATGACCCTGACATTAACAAATATGAAATAGATAAAAATATTAAAAATCTCACAGAAGAATTGGAAAACATCATTAAAAAACAAAATCACCAATTATTTTCTATTAATATTTTATTATCTGATTTGCTTAATAGAATAAGTTTGGTTCTCTATATATTGAACATACCACAATATAAGAGATCAGGAGAAAAATTGGAACAATCCTGGTTGGAGGAAATTATTAATGAAAATCTTCCAAGAAACTTAATTGCTTATAAGTGGCTTTGTTTGGCTTTACTTCTCCATACAAACAATTTTTTAGCCCATTTTAATATAATATCATACAAATCGATAGCTAGTAAAGAAGATAAAAAAGAATTCGAAAATATAAATAATAAAACAGGGTGTACAGAAGAAGAGATAGATGAAAGTAAAAAGTTTGAGAAAGGAGGGATATTCGAAAGGCTTAATCGCAGTTTTGCAAAGTGTGTTGTAGCAGCTTTAGAAAAAGATATAAACTACAATAAAGAACCAGAAGTAACAGAATTAATAATAGCACGAAAACTGTTAAGTAAATTTTTTTCATATACACATAATTTTTCTATTAAAAATGCAGAAATATATAAATACTTAATGAGGCCCCGAACCATTGATGATAAGTACAGTGGTTACGAAAATGAGATATTTTTCCATGTTTTACAGCGATGGAGTTCAACAACTCCGGCTATTCCAAGACCTTCTACTTTTAGTATACAGGGTGGCGGATATTTTGTAGTTCATAAGAAAAAAGGGATTGTTATTGATCCTGGTTTTGATTTTCTGGAAAATTTCTATTCAGAAGGCTTTTCAATTGATGATATTGATGCAATCATTGTTACTCACGATCATATGGACCATACAGATGATATTGACACTATTATTTCTTTATTCCACCATAGACATGATCTGAATGAAGAAGAAAAACAAAATAAAAAAATTGATTTATATTTCAATGCAGGAGTTGCCTATAGATACGGATTTCTTTTAAACAATCCTACTTATAAAATACATATACTTTCCGAAGGAGTTATCGGAGATCTTAAAGATGAATATAATCTTGAAATTGAGGTTAAAAAAACTGAACATGAGGAATTAGCTTCAAAAAATTATAGTATTGGCTTTGTATTGAAATATTTCCCTGAACCACCACATAAGCCATTTAGGATTGGCATTACAAGTGATACAGCGATGAAAAGGAAAGATGATAATTCTAAAATAATTATTGATGATTTTCTAAATTGCGGGGAAAATGAGGATGTTT
>DAOVJU010000224.1 GCA_030632095.1 Chlorobiota bacterium | reverse complement strand
TTTAAAGTAGTTTCTTAGTATTAATTTCGTAGCAATTCATGTGAAAATTGTAATGATTTCATCTTCAATAGCTTTAGACACTCTTTCCTGAAAGCTTTCGGGAGTGGTTCACTTTAAGTACTGATTAGTAATCGCTGATCTAAAACTGTATAGTTCCTAATGCGTAAAGAATTAGCACAAGCGCAATAATAATTATAGCGCCAATAATAATGTTCAATGATTTTGGTTTACCCGTGTGCTTTCTTTTAAATCTTAGTTGCATGGCTTTAAAGTTTAATAGTTCTGTATAATATTACGTAAAATACGCGGAAAAGTTGTGTTTGTTCGTGATTCATGATTCGTAATCAGTGATTCATAAACTGCAAATAGTGAAAAAGTGAGAAAGTTCATAATTTATCATTTAACATTTATAATCTATAATTCACTTGGTGATAATCATTTTTCTTGTTTCCTTAAACTGCTCAGTTTTTAGTGTATAATAATAAACACCAGGTTTTAAATCCTGAACATTGACATTGGTTACATAATTCCCGGCAGTTTTATAGCCTTCGTTCATTTCTTTAACAAGTTTACCTGTTAAATCTGTAAATTGAAAATTAACATGTGAAGATTCTGTGAGCCTGTATTTAATCTCTGTATAATCTTTTGCCGGGTTAGGGTAATTCTGACTAAGAAAAGATTTTTTTCTTTTATCAATTTTAACCTTTTCCACACCAACACCATTGTTTCCTTCCCAGTCTTCTGAAGCAATGATAAGTTGAATGGAAGGGTTTGCATCAATTTGTAGCCAATCATGAACAAAGCTTCTATATAAGTATGCAATTCCTCCAGGTTGAGGAATAGTACGATCTTCTCCTATCCTAAATTCAGGTCTTTCGCAGGATAGTGGTCCTGTTATAGATGTTTTAAGAAAAGCTAAATAATTTCCGGCTTCTATAAACTCATCAAATCCATTCGTAATAAAATCTGTAGTTATCCACACACCTGTATCAGCAAGGGTTATTGTATCTACTTCAGAAGAAATTATGGCAGAATTACACCATGATTCTGTCTCTTCGCTATATCTTAGTAATTTAGTAGTGTAAATATAGTCTTCATATTCAATATAATCTGAGAAATCTTCAATATTTGATTTATCAAAGTACCATCTGATGGCTTTAACCTCAGTCTCATCTGTTGTTAGAGTATATAAGACTCCAATCCCGTCTTCTACATAACCAGCATTAATAAAATCTTCGGTTGAAACTGTTCCTGTAATAATGTTTGAACACCGTGAATAGGTTGAATCGTTTATTATAAAGTTATAACTGTCAGAATTATTTTCCGGTGATGCATCGGTACTATCCATAACTAATTGATGCTGTATTTCATAATATCCATATTCTTCCGTTAAGAAATTTGCTTCTGTTAGTATTGTATCATAATAAGGTGGCCATTCGGTAGAATAATTTACCTGTATCTCATTACTTGATACGCTATCGAGAATAATTTCATCAGCAACTAAGTTTTCTTTGTAAGCAAGTTTGATTTCATGTTTTACATTGTTTTGAGTGTTTATACCCATGTTTCTTACAGTTGCCATAAAACCCACAAAAGGCTGTACCTGGCTTTTGGGGATCTGGTAATACAAACCCCCGTGTTGCTCAATTCCGGGATCAGGGATACAGCCCTACGGGGGATAATTGTGCCATGCATAAAAATTCCATGTTTTGCTAAGCTCCAGGTTGTTTTGATACGGGATTTTAATTTTTATATCATCAACATTCCAAAAGTAATGTGAACTCCCGTAAGCATGAAAACGTATATAAACACTATCATAACCTGCAGCGCTGGCAGAAATATTCAGTATATAGAGTTTATCAAAAATAAAGTCATTAACCTCTGCATCTATATTTACCTGGTATGAATCCCAGTTGGCTGAATCCGGTACACCAGGATTAAAGTCATTGCTTATTTCTACATCATAACGCATCCCTGTGAAATAGCGGTATTGCGCATGAAACTCAAGTAAAAGCCCGGGATAAGCTGAAAAATCCTGTACAGGCAACTGAAAATAAGAATCAACATTTAGTGGAGGATCAATCATTTCTCCTGAATCGGGGGGGGCAAATTGCGGAATTGTATTATAACCATCGGCATTCATGGCCATGTATCCGGTGGAAGCAGTTTCAGAGTTGATATAAGCCATTGTGTAATTTCCAAATATGCTGTCGTTTGTCCAGTACCAGGGCATTTCATATTCGGTGCTATCAACAATTGTCCAGCCATCGGGGAAACCACCGGTAAAATCTTCCTGCCAAATGATTTCTTCGCCGGTTTTGATATTATCGCTTGTTATTAATTCAACATTTCCGTTAAACCGTAAATTTTCTTTTTCAAATAACTGTTGATCTTTTTCCTGAGCTAATAAATTAATGAAAATCAGTACGATAAATAGTAATAAGCTAAGTTGTTTCATATCAAATCATTTAAATTAATACAATAAAGATTGTGATTTGCATTAAACGATGCAGGATATAGCAAATTTAATAAAAAAACCACCAGGTTTATCAAAGGAGAGAGTAAAATAGAAAAGCACATCCATTTCTGAATGAGCTTAATTTGTAGCGAGAGAGAGACTTTGATTCCCTTTGTTTGATTTTGCTAAATTTTATCTAATTTATTGAATAACTTACGAATGCATCAGTAAAATGCATGTTGTGAATATATAAAATTATAAATGAAACAAAAAGAAACCAAACTAAAACCGCACCTGTGACCGCACCTGAGATTTTTTATTTTTGCATATGTGTTAATCAATTTGCAATTATGGCTATTTCAAACCATCATTTTGTTATTAAAGACCCTATAGGCTGAAACTCACTTAAAACAATATCAGGTAAAATAAACATTCACTTTTAAAACAACATTAAGGGTTCATTTTGTATTTTTGCTTTATGGATGTTATCGGTATCAAAAATTTAATTCAAGAAGGTGAAGGTACTAACATTGAATTTAAGGAAGCACATACTGAATTAAACAAAAATGTATTTGAAACGATTTGTGCATTCCTTAACCGGAATGGAGGGCATATAATATTAGGTGTGGATGATAATGGTAAAATTAAAGGAATAGTAAAATCTGCTGTTCAGGGTATAATTGATAAATTAGTAACAAGTGGAAATAACCCACAAAAACTTAATCCCACTCATTACCTTACCCCACAGATTATTGAGGTTGATGAGAAAATAATTATTTACTTATATATCCCTGTCAGTTCACAGGTTCATAATACATCAGGTAAAACATTTGACCGGAACGAAGATGGTGATTTTGAAATTACTAATCATCAAAACCAATTGCAGCAATTGTATTTACGAAAAACTGATACTTATTCTGAGAACAAAATTTACAAGTATATCAGGTATGATGATTTCAGAAATGATTTAATAGACAGGGCTCGTAAAACAGCATTGGTACAACGGTCAAGGCATCCCTGGGGAAGTATGAACAATGAAGAATTATTAAAATCAGCAAGGTTATACAGGAAGGATTACAATAGTGATGAGGAAGGTTATACCCTTGCTTCTGTTTTATTATTTGGTAAGGATGAATTAATTCATAACATCTTACCTACATATAAGACCGATGCGATTGTTCGCATAATAAATACAGACAGGTATGATGACAGGGAAGAAGTCAGGACAAACCTGATTGAAAGTTATGATAAACTAATGGCATTTATTGCTAAGCATCTTTCCGATCCGTTTTATCTTGATGGTGATCAAAGGATTAGTGTTCGTGACAGGATATTCAGAGAAATAATTGCCAATACACTAATACATAGGGAATATTTGAATGCATTTCCGGCAAAATTAATTATTGAAAAAGCAAATGTTATTATTGAGAACTGGAACAGGCCGTTTCATCATGGTTATATTGAACCTGCAACATTTTATACGCATCCAAAAAATCCGGTTATATTAGAAGTGTTCAAACAAATAGGCCGGGCTGATGAATTAGGTTCAGGGGTTAGGAATGTATTCAGGTATGGGAAAATATATGGTAAATATGAACCGGAATTTATTGAACATGATATTTTTAAGACAATAGTTTATTATTCTCGTTTTGATGTCGGTAAAAATGTCGGTAAAAATGTCGGTAAAAATGTCGGTAAAAAAGAAACCCTGAATCACAGACAAATTGGGATATTGAACATGATTGTATCGGGTAACGAGCTTACTGCAAAAGAAATAAAATCAGGTATTGAAATGTCGGAAAAAACCATTGAGCGGGATTTAGCAAAATTAAAGGAAAATGGTTTTATCGAATATAAAGGTTCAAAACGTACCGGATTTTATGTTATTACGAAATTAGGCAGAAAAATGATCAGTACATCATAAAAAATAGCAAGTAAGAAATTACATATCAAAGATTTGAAAGAGAAATGTTTTTAAAACAAAGATGTTGAAAGAGTTGTAGTTATTGTAAATCAAAATAAAGCAATAATAAAAGATATTAACTGGCAACAACTAAGGCAGGAAGTCAATGTAAAAGAAATGCTGCTTCAGGATCAAAATATTGTTGGCAGCATCAGTGGTTAATTTTATAAAAACTTTTTCTTAAATGTGCAAAGTAGCATTTCAGAAACTTAGAAAGTTATTTAATAAAAAAGTTAAAATGGATCCAAAATTTTTATCATGGAAAAGCGAATTGAATAAGTATCTTGATAAAATTGATACACAACTAGATTTATTTACACGTAGCAATTCAGGTGTGAATATTTCACAAAATAAAAATTCAATTATGTTTTTATTGGAGTATTTATTAAGATGTAAATCAAATTTAAAATCTATTTCTATTTTACTAAGTGAAGAAAAAATTGAAACTGAATTTGAGAATGCCATAGGTTTAATAATAAGGTGCTCATTATCTGACTTTATTTCCTTATTGTATATTGACGATATAAGTAATAATCACAAAGATGTAATAGTTTTTGAAGAAAATTGCAGGAAACTTCAATTTGATCATTTTAACAACATGGATTTAAGTAAAGAAGCCAGGGCTAAATACAAGGATGTTATTGAAATAAAAGAAAATGGAAAAATCAAAAGTAAGTATGGCGAATTTCCAAGTGTTTCCAAAATAAAAAGAATTATAAAAGATAAAATCAAACCATATTTTTTAAGCACTTTTGATAATTGGAATTGGTATTCAAAATATGAACATTTTGGTTATATGACCTATTTTATAATAAGAATTGATCCCAAGATTAATTATGAAACACATTTAAAATCATTAAACTTAGTTTTAAATGGGATTAAGCTTGTAATGGAAATTCTAGAAAACATAGAACCAAAACTCAAACTAAAAAA
Source organism: Chlorobiota bacterium (assembly GCA_030632095.1). Taxonomy (GTDB): domain Bacteria; phylum Bacteroidota; class Bacteroidia; order Bacteroidales; family B39-G9; genus JAADFW01. The sequence goes on along the minus strand of DAOVJU010000224.1, from coordinate 757 downwards.
CCTAGACAGCAAGTATTTCAAAACTATTTGGGAAGAGTTTTCACTATTTCTATACAACGAAAAGATAATTGTATTACCAGATGAATCTAAATAGACATCAGTTTAATATACTATCAATCAGCCAAAAAGGCGAATTAGTATTTCAAAATGGTAAATACTTAGGACTAAGAGAATACTACAATTATAAGATTAATCTTTACTCATTAGAAGATTATTTCGTTGAAGTTTAGTACTGTAGAGATGAAAACCGGATTGAAAAAATTGAAGTATTAGAAGATCAAAAGAAACTAGATTTTTATATTGATTATATGAATAAATTAAATAGAACACTATCATGAATATAAATTTTGGAGAACATTATCATGAAAATAGCGGACTTATATTAAGTTTCGTTGTGACACTTACAGGTGTATTTTTTGCTTTTTTGGGAGCATTTTTTATTTATAGAAGATCAGTTAAGAAGGATGAAGAGATTAGAGATTTAGCACAAGTAAGATTGTATTTAGAGACTATTGAATATTTCAACTTAATCTTAAAATCAGTTATAAAAATCGCTAAAGGACAAGCCGAATATTATTATGCACTTGGTGTAGATTGTGAGAATGATCCATATGACTACCATCTTCCTAATCTCATTGCTAGTATAAAGATTCCTATATAATATATCAATATAAATATTTTTCTTATCTTTGGTTAAAAATACTTATGCCATTTACAAGCCAAAGACCGAAGCTTAATTTAGCTTCAAAAGAATTAT
>DAOVJU010000388.1 GCA_030632095.1 Chlorobiota bacterium | reverse complement strand
TTGGTTATCGTTCATATAGAACTTGTATTGATGCAATCCTTCATCATACTCAGCAGCATACTTTGTTGGTCGACTCACGTTTTTAAAGCCTAGCCCTTTAAGTTCGGTCTTAACTATCAAAACTGGTGCATATTTACCATCAGCATCACGTACTTCAATATTGATATATGTAGAAGGAAGTTCTTTAATAGATTCAACTCTAAGTTTACCGAGTGAATGTAAAGATAAAACAAAAAACATAAAAGAAATTAGAATTACAAATTTTTTCAACTTACCCCCATAATTTTTTTTAGTAAAGCACCCAGCCTGGTCGCCATTTTATCTATACCTGGTATATTGAGTTTCTTTCTCGACCTGGTCATGCCAGAGGCAGGTAAACAGGTCGAGTTACGCCTTAATAAAACCTGAAATTATCAAGTTTCATTTGCTTTTCAAGGTCCCATTCACCAGGCTGCCAGTTACGAACATGTATTAAGGGTTTCTCACCTCTGAAATCTGTTAGAAGAAATAAATATCCCTCATCTTTATAAGTTGAAGAATAATAATTCTGTTTCATTGAGACACCATAAACTTTATCTACAGGTGCAACATTTATATTAAAAGTATCAAACTGAAGCCAGACAAATTTATTATTAGCAAAAACTTCTCTCTGCTTTTGAATATGCTCCTTTTTTGTTCGTTTAAAGTAGATTATCTCTTTTTCTGGAAAATCCGTTCCGATTTCTTTGTCCAGTTTGATTCTGGTCACAACTTTACCAATTATTATAATTGCATCATCAGAGTACAAAGTCTCGATGTCATCAATATTCTTTGTCGTGTAGGAAGTTTTGTAATTTTCCAGGAATTTAATAGCTATTTGACGATAATCCCAGTCGCCTGCAGCAGTTCCTTCGGTTTCAAAAAGCTCATGTAAGACAGGATTTATAGTATAACAGAAATTATAGATCTTTCCCTGTTCATCAAAATCAATTACTACTGTTTCATTACGTGTGGGAAATCCCTCACAACTCACTGAAACACCGAATTGCCTTACTTCCCATCCAGAATCAGTTCGGTTAATATCAACTTTTTGCGGATAAGAAAGAAGTTTTGTATGATTGTTTTCAATTACTTTATTTATACGAGTAATAACAGCTTCATCTGAAAAGATACTATTATCTTCTATTAATTCATTATCCAGGAAAGAAAAAAGCTTAAAAACGTTCTCTGCAATTTTTTCTTCAATGTGACAATTTGTTTTGTTACGAATTAAAATATTATATGGATACTGTTTATATTTTTTGTTAATATTCTTTACTTTCTTTTTTTCTAACTTAACCTCTTTATAAATCTCAAGTTCTTCAGTTTCAAAAAGCTCACTTAATATCTGGGTTTCTTTGAAATAACTGTTATAGATATTTTCTTTAACATCAATCTTTATAGTTAATGTCTCCATATTTTTATATTCTTTCCCCCATAAAACTATTTCGAGCATATTATTATTGGTTTTCTGCGAAATAAAAGCATGTAGATCATAATAGTAAATATTAAGGTCATTTACAGGCTCGTTTTGACATGTTACGTTTAATATAATTGTACGAGTTTCATACTGGTAAATATTTGAAACCAGTACAAATTGTACATCTTCAGAAATATCCCTTATCTTATTGAAAATAATTTCCGGTGTATATGTTTTTCCATTGAAATACAAACTTCTTTCCTGCAAAGCTTCGATTGCAACAGCAGCCCGATAATAATTTCTGAAAGCTTTTCCAAGCTGATTGTATTTGAGATTTTCCTCAGCTTCTCTTAGAAAACCTGTAATCTCTTTTTTCTTACTCTCAAATATTTTTTTGTACTCTTCTTTTTTGATATATCTAAGGATATGAAAAACAGGACCGGTTTTATAACTGAGTTCTTCCACATCCGGTAACCTTCCATATGTATAAATATTGAGAACTTTTTCTAATTTCTCTTTTACCTCCCCTTTGTCAGTATCTATGGTCGAAGAGGTTATTTCCGAACAAATGACAACATAAATCTTACTCATTAAATTATAAAGAGCATGCTGGTCTGTTTCATTCCTTTCTCTGCCTTCTGCATTGCCAAAATAGTATATACCGGGTTTTGACATTATTTCTTCGATTTTGGGTTTGTTTTCAATGTTTAAGGTTTGTGCTGAAACAGAATTAATGCTCAAAAATAAAAAAATAACTAAAAAATATTTCATGTTCTCTTCCTTTAATATTTGAGGAACAAACTGCTAAGTTTTTCAAATTAAACATGCTGGCAGCTTACTCTATTTTGGACTAAACTGCTGAAGTTTTTTTAAGAAAAGTGCAAAGTACTAATATCAACAGGAAGTCCTTTAGACCGTGAAATAGTTCCGCTTTATTTCACCGGTCTCAGAAAACGAAATCCGCTTTTGTTGTTCCAGTTACTTGGTAAGTTGTAACTTCGATATGAAACACGACATTGCTCATTACTGGATTTCCATGACCCACCGCGTAAAACACGATAGCGCCCATTATCAGGACCTTTGCAATTATTTTTTGTAGAAAAATAAGTAGCATAATAAAAAGTCTTACTATACCAATCTCCACACCATTCCAAAACATTTCCGCTCATGTCATAAATGCCAAGTTCATTCGGTTTTTTCTGCCCTACAGGATGAGTCTTGTTTTTCGAATTAGCCTGATACCAAGCAACTTCATCAATATTTTTTTTACTACCAGAATATTTGTGATCTCTACTCTTATTTCCTCCGCGTGATGCATATTCCCATTCCGCTTCTGTAGGTAATCTTCCTCCTTTATATTCACAATAGGCTTTTGCTCCGTACCAAGTTACTTCTATTACCGGACAATCCTCATAATCAGCATATTCATTACCTTTAAAATAAAATCTTCCATTACTGTAACCAATTGCACAACCCTCAACAACCATATTAATATATTTTTTACCACCAAAACTCCCATTTGAAGAAACTCCTATATTATTTAGAAACTCAATGTATTTTTTATGTGTAACTTCATATTTCCCAATATAAAAATCACTAACATATAATTTATGCACTGACTTCTCATTTGAATATCCTAAACCATCCCATTGGGTATCTCCCATCTTGAAAGTACCACCTTTTACGAAAATCATATTATCATCCTGAGCGGAGTCGAAGGATGGTTTTGAAACAGCTTTTTCTAAAGTGATATTTAGTTGTGCTGTTTTATCTAGATTAATTGTGCATTTTTTGGTTTTACTTTCATATCCTGTTAAAGAAGCAATAATTTCATATTCACCAACAGGAACATCTTTCAGAATTTTCATACCAGTCCATTCCTGGTACATGACTCCATCTTTTTTCATTTCAATTTTTGCTGTTAAGGGTGTGATGTTAAATTGTAATTTTCCTTTCATTTGCCTTAAGGAAAATGTTCTTGAAATGGTTTGATTAAGTTCAATATCAATCAGCTCAGATTGTGGAAAATAACCTTGTTTCTGAACTTCAATTTTATATTTTCCGGGTGTTAATTCAATATTTGTTGTTTTTCCGAATGTAGTTTTATTAATCTGTACTACTGCGTCTGATGGTGTTATTGATAAATTTAATATTCCTACATTTTTTTGTAGAATAAACTGTTTGTTTATTTTTTCACCTAATTTCAAATTTATCACATCAGATTTAGATAAATATCCACTTTTTGAGATTTCAACATTATATTTCCCAGGTCTGATTTCAAGTCTGCGATCATTATTTATCTCGCCATTTAATTTCAAGATTGCATCTGCAGGAGTAATACTAAAATTTATGATTCCGGAATTCTTTATCAGGTTATATTTAAAAACATTTGATTTATTCTCAACAACAGTAATTTGCTCATTTATATCCAAATAATCTTTCTTAGTTAGTTTCAATTCATAAGTTCCAGGATATTTAAAAATTCCTTTGTTAGTTATGCCTTGTTCCTGGTTATCGATATAAATTGTAGCACCATGTGGAACCGAACTTATTTGAACAGCTAAAATATCGATTTCTTCCAGTTTTATATCTTTAAAAAGCGTTGAAGATTCTGAAACAGTAATAGTTTTAGTCTTGCTTCTATATCCCTCTTTTTGCACTTTCAGGGTATGTTTCCCAATAGAAAGTTTAAAACTTTGTGCTGCTCCAAGATTCTCCCCATCAATTATTTTTTCAGCATCGTCAGGATTTGTTATTATGTTTACCCATATATATACTTTCTCAGGTTCATTAGAAAG
>DAOVJU010000368.1 GCA_030632095.1 Chlorobiota bacterium | reverse complement strand
GGTAATCAATGGTGTTTTGCGGGCTTATAACTGAAATATCTTCTCTGAGAATAGTTGGTAAACTGGTTGAAGGGCCTTCAAAATTACATACTATCTGGTCATTTTGTTTGAATATATTTAAAAGTTCGTTATCAAATATCTCAATATTCCGGTTTATCTTTTCACTAAAAATACCGGTTGCACTCAAATCACCTGTAAATAGAATATTAAAACTCATTTGATTATTAATAACGTTTTATCAATGCACTTTTCTTTGCTAAAACTAAAACAATAATTACAAAGATGATATTAAAAAAAAGACTAACTGCCGAAAACAGGGTTATCACGATTTTAGCATCGTTAAAAACTTTATAACCAACATATATTGATAAAAACCTTGCTATTAATAATAAGGAATCATAAACCAAAATTAGTTTTTGTTTATTAAGCAGGGTAATTAAGAAAGGATTTGTTGAATTCAAAAAAGCTACAAAGAAATAAGGCGTTAATACCCGCGTATATTCACCAGCTATAACCCATTCCTTACCAAAAATTAAGAATATTTGTGGTGCAAAAAGAAAAAGGATCAAATAGGGAATAAATGACAATTTAAATGCATTGATATAATTCTTTTTTACCAATTCAAAAACACTTTTCCCTTCGTTCAGTAATTCACTGGCTTTTCTGTAAGCAACATGGCCTATTGATTCACCAATAAGAGTTACAGGTGCCCTGATTACTTTATTTGAAAGTCCGAAATAACCAACAACGGAAGCTCCAAAAAAGGGGGCTAATAAGTAAAAAGGCAATTGATGCGATAAGGTATTTATTGCATTTATTATTGTATTATATATAGGAATGTCTTTATATTTCTTAATAACTGATTTTAATTCTTTAATAGATAAATACTGGATTATATATTTGTATTGCCTGATATTTCTTGAAAATAAAAAAATTGTAGAAGTAAGTTGTCCAATTATTAAACCAGGTATCAAACCAATAGCTTTAACCGGCGAAAAGCCGGTAATAACCTGTCCCAATGTTGATACCATTGAACGATTAATTTTACCTCTTGATATCCATGTGTATTTTTTATTTCTATTTGACCAATATGACAATGATTGAAAACTTCCGATCAGAAAAACACTTAAGGGCACAAAAAATATCCAAACGCCAATTTTCTCTATATCAAGCAATTTAATAATTGAATTATGAAAAATTAATAGGATTATTAAACTCAAAACGCTTATAATAAAAGATGTAAAAATGCTTATAGCCAGTAAATTAGCTGCTCCTTTTTCATCCTCAGGTAGAAGAATAGCCATTTCAAAACGTAGTGTAGACACTATTGCCAGAATACCAATAATTGATGCATATATAAAGTAAATACCAAAAACTTCAGAAGAAAATAACCGGGTTAAAACAGGGGTTAACAGAATGGGTATTAATTGTGCTAAAAACGAACCGGAAGTCAATGTAAATACATTCCTGAAAAATTCACTTGAAAAATATTTCCGGTACATTTTTTTAATCATTGTTTAAACCTCTAAGTATGATAAACAATCAAAACTAATATTTATTTTAATTCTGTATTAGGAAAGTATGGATAAAATATGGTAAAGTTGGTTGCAAATACACCAGAACAAATATATTTTTGCATAAAACAAGAATACAAACAAAATGAATATTGGAAGAACTGCAAATCCTGCTTTGACAAAAAACACTTTTGCATCAAAGAATTTCACTACTTCGTATACAAACGCCATGACTATTCAGGGAACAGTTAATAAAACTGCATTAATGTTATTATTGGTTTTGGTTGGTGCTGTATATACATGGAAGAATTTCTTTGAAGCTCAAAATCCACAGGCTGTAGTTTCCTGGATTGCAATTGGGGGCATTGGAGGTTTTATTTTTTCACTTATTACCATTTTTAAAAAAACATGGGCATACATAACTGCTCCAATTTATGCTTTCCTTGAAGGATTATTTTTAGGTGGGATATCAGCATTTTTTGAAGCTTCTTATCCAGGAATTGTAATGCAAGCAGTAGCTTTAACATTTGGTACTTTGTTCGCACTGCTATTTGCTTATAAAACCAGATTAATAAAAGTAACCCAAAATTTCAGGTTAGGTGTTTTTGCGGCAACAGGGGCAATTTTTATGGTATATTTCTTATCATTCATACTAGGTTTTTTTGGAATAAACATGGGTTTTATTCACAGTAATGGTATTGGTGGTATAATTATAAGCCTTGTAATAGTTGTTGTTGCAGCCTTAAACCTGGTTTTGGATTTTGATTTTATTGAACATGGTGCAGAATCAGGCGCACCAAAGTACATGGAATGGTATGCGGCTTTTGGCCTGATGGTAACACTAATCTGGCTTTACATAGAAATATTAAGACTATTATCAAAACTTCGCTCAAGAAATTAAAAAGACATTAGATAAATAGACAAAAGACTTTATATATTTATGATTTGTAAATCGAAAGATTTTTTACACATAACTCCGAACTCAAATCACCATACAAATTTTGAACCAGAAACTTTGAACTTTGAACAAATTTTGCTATGACAGAACTAGAAAAATACTTTGAACAATTCAGGAAAAATATTGTTGGCAATAATGCTTCATTTGACAGTCCCTTTGGCAGACAAAAAATGATTTATGCAGATTGGATAGCCAGCGGGCGTTTATATGGCCCAATTGAAGATAAAATTAAAAATGACTATGGCCCAATGGTAGGAAATACCCATTCAGAAGCCAGTGAGACCGGAAGGACAATGACACATGCCTACCACCTTGCTCATGAAATTATTAAAAAGCATGTAAATGCAAGCGAAGAAGATGTAATTATAACAGCAGGTTTTGGAATGACTGCTGTAATTAACAAATTTCAAAGAATACTTGGCCTTAAAGTAACAGAACGCTCTCAGCAGTACTGTTTAGTGCCTGATGGTGAGAAAACCTATTGCAATAATCTTCCTGAAGTTGAACGTCCTGTAGTTTTTATCACTCACATGGAACACCACTCAAACCATACTTCCTGGATGGAAACGATATCTGATGTTGTTGTTATTGAGCCTGATAAAAATTTGCTTGTAAACCCTGAAAATTTACGTGAAGAATTAGAAAAATATAAAAACCGAAAAACAAAAATAGGCGCCTTTTCAGCCTGTTCAAATGTAACCGGAATTAAACCACCTTATTATGAACTGGCTAAAATCATGCACGAGTATGGTGGGGTATGTTTTATTGATTTTGCAGCATCAGCCCCATATCTAGAGATTGACATGCATCCTGAGAATGATCCTATGAAATCACTGGATGCTATTTTCTTTTCTCCACATAAATTCTTGGGTGGCCCCGGAAGTTCAGGTGTTTTAGTCTTTAATTCAAATCTTTATAGCAGTAAAGTTCCTGACCATCCGGGAGGAGGAACTGTTCTGTGGACAAACCGCTGGAATAAATATAGTTACATTGAAGATATTGAGACACGTGAAGATGGTGGCACTCCTGGGTTTCTACAAGCTATCCGCAGTGCCCTGGCCATAAAATTGAAAGAAAAAATGGGATGTAAAAAAATTCACGACCGTGAAGAAGAACTGCTTGAAATTATATTCAGGGAATTGAAAAAAATTCCAAACCTTCATATTCTTGCCAGTGAAACAGAAGAAAGAATTGGAGTGATTTCTTTTTATGTTGATCAAATACACTTTAACTTAATTGTGAAATTATTAAATGACAGGTATGGAATACAGGTAAGAGGCGGATGTTCATGTGCTGGTACTTATGGTCATTATTTGCTGCATGTTGACCATGAATTGTCAAGCAGAATTACTGAGAAAATTGACCGGGGAGATCTTTCGGAAAAACCAGGCTGGGTAAGAATGTCAATACACCCAACCATGACTGATGATGAGTTATATTTAATTTTAAAAGCCATTAAAGAAGTGGTTGACAATATTGATAAATGGGAGAAAGATTACAAATATTCACCTAACACAAATGAATATTACCATAAAATTGTTCCTGAAAAATCAATTAATGATTTCCAGAGTTGGTTCAATTTGTAGTATTCTGCTTCAAACTGCCACAATATTAGTTTTTGAATTGCAGGTTTGAACTACAAAAATTACCTAACGTAGCATAAGGCTATAATCAAAAAGATATTAGATGTTATTAGTAATAAAACTTTATTAATTAAAATTTTTGCTAAAAAAACAAGATTTTAAAAAGTAATAGCATAATAAAGTTCCGCTATTTCTTTGTAATTAAAATTACAATTTATACTCCTGAGTTTGACACTTAACCGTTCTTCTCCGCTCTACAACCCGCATAGAATGGGGGTTATTGTTCCGGAATCTTAAAATGTGTAGTGCGAAAAAATAATGGATTTTTCGTTTTTTTTTCTGGCTTTTATAGCGATTGCTAATGTTTTT
>DAOVJU010000003.1 GCA_030632095.1 Chlorobiota bacterium | reverse complement strand
GTTTAAGTTCTCAAGTAACTTTTTATGTTGCGTATCAATAGATTCAATATTCACATTATACACGTCTTTCCATGTGTATTTTTTTAATGTTGTTCGATTTTCCATAGCTATGTTTTTTCACTTAGCTAGCAAAAATGCAACACACTTAGCATTATTACAATGACTTATATCATGACTTATAGCCAGGTAAAATACAGGTAGTTTTTTAAGAAGCACTAATTATTCGTAACTTCCCTTAACAAGCATCTTGGCATTTTTAGTCATTATTTTTCCCAGAGCAACAAGGTGATAAATACGATTTTCAGCATCCAGAAAAACCAAATCAGCATCTTTGCCAACAGCAATTTTTCCTTTATCTTTCAGTTTTAGAATATCAGCAACATTTGAAGTAGCAACTTTTACTGCATCTTCAAGTTTCATTCCTTCTTTTGTGACGGCATCCATCATTTCATCAAAAACTGATTTTGGAAGTCCCATTTCCAGTTTCACCAGGTTTCCTTTTTCATCAAAATCAGGTAATGAACCGCATGCGTCTGATGTCATTGTAATGTTTTCAAGCGGGACGCCTGCTTTTATTAATTCAACAATTGCTTTTGAAGGTTTAATTTCATATTCAGGGAAATAAGGATAAGAACTTGCGGTAATATCAATTGGCCCGTTCTTTCCGTATTCTTTTGCATCTTCGAAAATGTAATCGTTTCTATTACAATGCGTTGGTAAAAACTGACTATATTTTAATTCACTTTTTTCAACAACATCAATAATTGGCTGGAATGGATTTTTGGCATCGCCCATGTGTATATTTACAATTCCTGCTTTTCCTCCCAACATACCTCCAACACGGGCATGTTCAGCAAGCCTGATCAATTCGTCTGTAGAAGGGAATGAACTCCGGTGGTCTGAAATTGCTATTTCTCCCACACCAATTATTTCTTCAATCAGCGTTATATCTTTTCCAACATCGCCAAGAATGGTAGGGGTTGGAACCTGGTAGGCTCCGGTATACATCCAGCTTGAAACTCCTTCCTGGCGTAATGATTTCACTTTCATTAAAACGCTTTCCACGTTTCTTCCAAAGCCATCAGTTCCCAGGCAACCAATAACCGTAGTAATTCCACCTTCAAGTAACCGGCTTAATTGAAGTTCCGGTGTCCTGGTTGCCGGGCCACCTTCTCCACCAGCACCTGCAATATGCACATGTGCATCAATTAATCCTGGAATTACGCGTAATCCTTCTGCTTCAATAACTTCAATTTCAATACCTGTTGGTGTTTTAATGTTATCGGCTATGGCTAATATTTTTTTACCACCAATTAATATATCTTTTCTGCCTGTTAATTCAGGGGCATATACTTCTGCTTTTTTAAATAATATCATGTTTTTAATTTTTGGTACATCCGAAAAATAAATAGTTTTATGGAATAATGGAATATTGGAATAATGGTTTAATACCGTGTTACCACTACTACTTTAAATATTTTTATCATTATAGTGTTATTATTTGAAAGTATCATCCAAAACTCTATCCTTCTTTTTCTTTCTATGTTTTAATTATCTAACTCTAATATTTCTTCTCATCATTCCACCATTCCATTATTCCAAATTACTCATCTACGCATTTCCCTGATAATCCATAATTATTCATATTTGCACATTAAACCTTCAAGATGAGGTTCAAGCAAGGTAAATACATGATCATCAATATTATCTTCAGGGCTTAAAGTAATTCTGTGTAATTCATTTTCACCCTGCATAACAACAATTTCGACCTGAGGTTCTCCTTCAGCCGTTTTAATATCATCAATTAAGAAAAACAAACCGCCTTCAAGAAGATCTCTTTCCATAATATCTTCAGCATAATTTGGCCTGTTTAAAATTGCCAGATCTAAACCCTCATGCCAAATTCCATAATCGTGTATATCCTCACGAGTATGATTTAAAACAGCAAAATCTAATTTTGGGTTACGGAATAAAATCTTACAATTTTCGTCATGGTTTTTATGATTTGTAAAATGTGAATCGTTGAAATAAATACCATCTTTTCTTAAACTGCCCAATTCAATTTCCGGATCATATTCTTTAAGCTTGTTGTTAATTTTCTGAATTAATTCATCTGATAAATTATTACCTGCAATTATAGGGATTCTTCCCTGACCTGTTTCTCCAAAGAAATGTTTCATAATAATTTCCGGTATATCAACAGAACCTCCTTCAGCAGGTGCAAGGTGCATAAATACACCAGGGCCAGCATTAATTTCAATGATTCCAAAATTACCTTCAGTCCATGGTTTACTAATGTCTTTTGCAAGAACATCAATTCCCAGTGCTGTTACATGAAGAAACCTGGCAATATTTTCAACAAGTTCAATATTTTTTGGATGAATGTCGTTAGTAACATTAACCGATACGCCGCCAGCTGATATGTTTGCCACCCTTCTTAATACAACTTCTACGCCCTCTTCCGGAACAGAATCAGGAGACAGGTTTTGTAAGGTAAGAAAGTCCTTCATGTCATCGTCCAGGTGAATTTTGGCAAGAGGGGACCTGGCATTATCAAGCCGGACTTCTTTTTCATTTTCAATTTCAATAAGCTCTTTTATTGTTTTTGTTCCATCGCCAATAACAAAAGCAGGAACACGCTTAAGGGCAGCAGCATATTTCTGGCCAATGGAAAGCAGCCGATGGTCGTAACCGTAAATCTGTTGCTGAACAAGCGCACCTTCAAAGGCAACACCTTCTTCTTTAGCGGCATTTATTATGTTTTGATACGCCTTTTTGACTTCGTCAACTGACTCTATACCCGTAGTTACGCCTTGCCCTTTATGTCCTGCAACGGGTTTAACCACAACAGGGAAACCCAATAATTTTGCTTCTGAAACTATTTCGTCTTCAGAAAAGCAATTTTTACCTTTTGGTGTGGGAAAACCACAAAGCTCAAGAAAATCACCACACATATCTTTATACGAAGTGAATTCGGTATCTTTTATGCCATCCGTATGAAAAATAGTAGACCTGCCCCTTCGCTGTTTTTTGCCATATCCCCACTGAAATTGGTTTTCTTCGTAAAGAAAATTAACATTTATACCTCGCTTTATACCAGCCTCAATTAAAGAATAAATTGTTGGCCCGCCATATAAGGTTTTATCAAATTGTTCCTGGAGTTCAATGAAGCGTGAATCAAAGTCAAAACTATTTTCCTTATTCATGGCAGCAAACCAGTCGCTTACGAAATAAATAACTTCTTCAGTTAAATAATCATCTAAATACTCAACAGCAATAACCCATTCATCATCTTCGCGGTCAATGCTGTAAGAATCAATGAATAAGTTCAGGTCCATTTTATTTGCAAGAGAAACCACTTTTGCAAATAATTCAGCAACACGGTCGGGGCATTCTTCTTCAAGCATAGGAAATTTTTCAATTACCCTGTCTTTGTAAAAATCAACACCTGGGCCATCAGGAGTAATATAGAGGTTAAAAACAACGGCTTTTTTGTTAAGGTAATAATTTGGTCCGCTATAAACATAAAATTTAGACACGGTGAAATCTGCAATTTCGGTATTATTAGCAGTATTAGTGTTTGTATCTTTCATAATTAATCCTCCGTTTAGTTTTAGGTTAAACAATAATTTGTATTGTTAATATAGCAATTTACAAAAAAGCCTTGAAGGAAAAAATAGCGTACTAAAATATTTATAAGTAAAATTTGCTTTTAAGAAAAGAAACAAAAAATTATGAAATTAATGAGTCTGGCATAAAAAGCAGTGAATTACATCATTGCAATTAAAAAAGCCGTCCCTTCGAACGGCTTTTTTAAATAATCAACAAAAAACTAATTTAAACCAAAGCTTATGAGAAGATAAAAAAGATTGCCCCTGGTTTAGTTGAGCAATCTTCCAGACCTTAATTACTTAACAAGATTAAGTTTTAAATTATGAACTTTTTCTTCAGATTGAACTCTAATAATGTAAGTTCCTGTTTTATAGTCAGAGAAATCAATACTATGAGCATTGCTTACATTCACGAAAGATTCAATTAAATTACCAGAAGTGTTGTAAATATTAACTATTGATCCTTCTGCATTTCTTAATACTGAAATGTCTTTAGTTGGATTAGGATATACAGCTACTTTATCAAATTCTGGTATTTCGAAGCTTGAAACCGGAATTAATTCAAATGATATATCTTCTACTTCGTATGCAATGATAACACCTTCCATGAAATCAGTATTATAGTCAGTATGTGAAGCTTCAATTGTATAGTTATCAGCTTTAAGTACGTTCTCAACAACCGCAACACCAGTTGCATCAGTAATTCCTGTATATGTATTTGTTTCATCGTAAATAGTTACAGAAGCACCTTCAATTGCTACATTGCTGTTTGAAAGAACTTGTACATTAACAGTAGCTGAATTACCATGATAATCAAACTCAACAGTTGCCATAGCTGAAACACCTGATTGGTAAATTGTAGCAATACCGGCTTCGTATGTACCATCTTCCGGTAATAAATCACTAGAAATTAAATAGTTGAAATCAACAATATCAGTAGCAATTAACTCTTCGCCTAAATATATATTGAAACCCTGGAAGCTTTTAGTTTGAGCAGCAGCTTTGACAGGAGTTTCAAAAGTTGTAGAAACCAATGTGTTCAATTCAACATTTTGCTTTTCTGATACTTCTGCTAACGGATCAATGGTTCTTAATCCTTTACCGGTTTCAAATACAGTTGTACGTAGTAAGAATACTCCATCTTCACCTGATGCTTCACCAAATGTCATCCATCCGTACTCATCGTCATAGTAATAACCTAAAATATCATTGTTACTTACACCTAATGCATCAGTTTCAACACTTTCGTTCCAGTGAACCATTGCATAGAATGCACCACTAAAATTAATTACATCAGAAACTGTAACTGTTGTCCATTCTTCTTCTGTATTGAATACAAATTCGTCAGAAGTTCCTAATAATTCATGATCAGCATTATAGAAATCAATGTCTAAAGCATAGCTTCCGACGCCTTCTTGCTCAAAACCATAAACATCAACACTTACAATTGTGCCGACTGATAAAACAGGGAATAAATTACCCAGAGATGCTTCACCGTCAGCAACAATACTAAATGCGGCTTCAGCTTCACCATCATCATAAATATATTCAACTGTGTTACCAAAATTCCATGTTAGCGCAACTTCTTGTACCTCATTATCAACATTAGCAACAACATCATAAGGAGTTAACATTGCTTCTAATAAAAGAATATCAACTACTGTGTTAGTATCATTTAATGTTACAATTACTTCCCAAATTTCATATCCTGCAAGAACAGCGGTTACATTATATTCTCCCATGTAAATGTTTACTGAAGTAGAAGCTTCTGCAACATCAATTTCGTATGAATATAAAGCATTCCCGTTTGTATTTTCTAAGCCTACAACTGTTCCTGCAATAGAACCTTCGTAGTTAGAAGCTACGTTTATAGTTATATCAGTATATAATCCATAGGCAATTGTGCTTGAGAAAGTAGGAGTAGCAATTGCGTCAGCGTAAACAGCTTCTACCGCATAAGTATACATTCCAGCTTCTGCCGGTGGCCATGTTGCATCATTATAATTTACAATATCGTCAGATCCGGTAACAGTTTCAATGGCTGTCCAAGTGTCGAAATTATCTATATCACTGGTTAATCCACGGTATACATTGTATCCGTCTAATGATTTACTTCCTGCTACTTTAGCATCTGTTGGATTAATTACCCGGGGAACTATTACAAACATACCTTCAACTCCCGGGAACAGGTCAGACATTAATTCAAATGCTTGATTAGGATATCCTACATAAGCAACATTTGGAGCCCATGCTTCTGACCATCCTTTATCAAACATTAACCAGTCAGTTTGTGTTGTTTGAGTTCCAGGCCATTGAACCATTACATAAAATGCTTCGCTATAAGCTACATCAGGTATGTCAATAACTATTTCACCTGTTTCGTATCCATCTTCGTTAATATTTCCACCTGACATCATAAACGGAACTTCAACAACTAATTCTTCCATGATGTTAAACACTTTAAGTGTTAATTCCATGTCAGTAATATTTGAGTTGTCAACAGCCCATATTGAAATTTCTGTTATAGATCCTTCTCCGCCAACATTAAATAAGTTACCTAACATTACTTCTTCATTAGGATCTGCACAATATGAATTAGTCCAGTATAAATCATCATAAATCATTAATTCTGAATCAATACCTGAGAAGGGCTTGTTCCACATAACATCAAGTCCTGCATCAGCAGCAGCTGATTGAACTGAGAATGAAGGAGCAAAAATTTCCTGCATTACAATAGTTCCAAGATCAGTATCAGCGTCTTCAGTAACAACTACGTTGGCATCAACGTGAGTTTCAAACTTGAACATTTCAATGGTTACAGTATAAGTTTCATTTGCATAAATATCAGCTAAAGTGAAATCACCATTAACATCAGTCTGTACGGTATAATTTTCATATCCTGTAAGAACAACATCTAATCCTTCAACACCTGTGTTATCATCACTTCTTACCACGGTTCCAATTACATCAACTTCCGGTTTTAATACCATATCAAAGTCAAGAGCTGATTGGAAACCTTCAGTTACTTCAACTGTATCAGTATTATCACTGTATCCGAAATAAGTAGCAGTTAAAGAAACTTCATCTGCTGTTACAACACCAAATTTGTAATATCCGTTAGCGTCAGTAACTTCTTCAGCAGTGTAACCAACAAGGTCAACAAGAACTCCTTCGAAAGGATTTCCCAGTTCATCAAGAATATAACCAGCAACTTCACCTAAACCTGAATTATTCAAATGGAACTGAGTTTTAGGAGCATGGTTTTGAAGAGATCCATAATTTTGAAGTGAACCTATAGCAGTGGAATCCGATATATCAATATGATAATTATAGTCATATGCTCTTCTTGAAATATTTGCAACTGGAGCAGTACCATTGTGACCTAACCACTGTAAATTTGCTTCATAATTTTCTCTAGCATTTTTAAGAACTGCCACTACTAAATTCTCTCCTGTATATGTGTAAGGAGTCTGGAAATGGAAATAATGAGGATGTGTTCCAGGAATAAATGTATCAGCAGAATCTTCGTAAACTAATGCAAGTTCCGGAGTTGTTAACCATCCAAATTCCATGCTTGTATCTGTTGTTTCACCTAAATAGATAGCAACAGGAATACTATCATAAGGAACTGTACCTTCATTATAATACCAGTATGTAATACCAGTAATAGTATTAGCTCCACCTAAACTGTCAGCTAAATACATAACTTCAGATAATTCACCCATGTAGTTTCCTTGGAATGGATAATAATACTGTGTTGACGTTGTGTCAAAATGTACATTTAATGAAGTTCCAAATGGTTGAACCCAAACATCTAATTCGTCAGAAACGTTATTAAAAGGCTCAGTATCATCTGCATAATCAACCTCAGCATATAATGTATGTGGGCCGAAGTTTTGAAATGCATATTCGAAAGAATAAACCATATCATCTAACGATCCTAATGCAAGACCTGTAGCTGATCCTATTTCAGTAGCATCACCACCATCATAAGACATCCAAAGGCTTACTGTATAATCATCATCAGCTAAATCGTTGAAACCAATGTTTTTAACAGTTACATCATAAGTATTTAGAGTATCATATTGTTCAGGAGTAATGTTTCCGTCTAAACCTCTTATTGCGATGTTATCGTCATGATAATAAATTTCAGGCCCGCGAACAAAGTCTAAACGTCCTGATAAATACCATCCCGGTGTTCCACAACCAAATGCAAAAGCAATAAAATTGTTACCGGCAGCATCAGAAATATCAAATGAGAATTCTTCAAAATTGTTTACCCATGAATCCATAGGAACATTGTCAATTAATATCCATGGTCCAACTTGCGTTGGCCCCCAATAAATATCTAAACAAGAAAACCACCACTGTTCTGACATTGCACGGA
This sequence comes from Chlorobiota bacterium, assembly GCA_030632095.1. Classification (GTDB taxonomy): domain Bacteria; phylum Bacteroidota; class Bacteroidia; order Bacteroidales; family B39-G9; genus JAADFW01. Next base: position 16,877 of record DAOVJU010000003.1, on the reverse strand, counting down.
ATTTAATTGAATCACCATCAGCAATAATTAACTGAGGAGTAACTGCAGTATCGTTGTATGCTATTTCAATAAAATTAGCGCCTTCTTTAAACAAAACAGGATTATCAGCATAATAATCGTTTACGCTCCATGTTGGGCCAACAGTCCAAAATTCAGGTGGGAATTCTTCACCTTCGAAACTTTCAACTAAGAAACCTTCTGCATAAACATCATCATTAAATGAAATTGAGTTGTTTGTTGCATCGTCTCCACCGTCAGTTGGGAAAGAAGCTACAACAGTATAATTATCTGCTACAGTTGGAGTCCAAACAATTGTTACAATTTCAGATTCACCAACAGCTAAGTCAGATGTAGTTGCAGTTCCGATCTCAGTATCGTTTGCTGTGAAAGTTACAGTTTTTGATTGAGTATTTAAACCGTAGTTAAAAACCTCAACACTTAGAGTAACATCATCATTAGCAAACATCAAAGGAATATCTCTTGATATATCTTTCAACCAGAAATCATCATCAGGAGGAGTAACACACTGCATTTCTGCTAACCATCCTTCTTCAGAACCATAATTTCCACCTTCCCAGGAAATGGTAATTGCGCCGGCAGGGTTAGTTGCTTTAATATATTTTTCAAAAAGATCATCTGAAAATGCTTCAGTATTATCCCAATCATCAGGTCGGAGGTCAATAACAGGTGCATTTACATCTTCACCATCCCATGCCTGGAAATCGCCCCAACCATTATCAAATGCAACAAACCACAACCATAATCTTTGGTTTTCACCCTCTGGATATAAAGTAACTGTGTCACCAGCTACAGGAGCAATCCAGGGATCAACAGGCCCACCCGGATCAGAAAAATACTCACCACAAGCAGTAATTACATCTTCTTCACCAAAAATATGAACAACGCCAAAGTTTGTTACTTCTTCAGTAACTGCATTGTTTGCATCACTTTCATCACCTGTTAAAACTACTTCTACAACAACAGTATAAATTTCAGGATTTGACATATCAGCAGTTGCTGTGAATGTATAATCCATTGTAGTAGCAGCAACTAAAACGTCAGTTATAGTTTCTGTTGTCCATGTAGTTCCACTGTCAATAGAAAATCTTACATCAAAGTTACTTTGATCTGATGTACCAGGGTTTTCTAATGTTACAGTAACTTCTTCAGTTGCTGTCATAGAAGGACCTGAAACAGGAGTATTAATTGAAACTACAGCTAAATCGTTGGTTAAACGTGGTCCATATAAACCAAAAGCCATGTCCCATGATGACCAGTATGATTGTAGAACTTCTAATGAAGTCCAATCCGGAGCATCATACCAATAACCACCTAATGGGTTTTTGTACATTCCAGGGTCGCCATCATTTTGGTCAGCATTTCTGTTTACCCAACCCCAGTAGTTATCATTAGCATAATCTTTAACAGTTTGTACTGATAACCAGTATTTACCTTCGGTTAAGCTAACTGTTGAAGGTAGTGTGATTAAAAGATCTTCAGCTTTGTTGTATTCAAAAACTTCATAAACAGCTACAACATCTGTAATGTTTAAGAACGAATACAATTCATCACCCGGGTTATCATAAACAGCGTTTGTATCTGCATTACTATAAATGAATACATTAACCGAATCTGTAGGAATACCACTATAACTACTGTAATATCCTTTTACTCTTACATATTCAATTTCCCAGGTTTCACTAGCAGGAACTGTAAAATCATCTGCAGTCCATGTAGTTCTATCCTTATTATCCACATCAGTTGCCTTAAAAGAATATTGGTAACTGTGTGATTGTGAAAGATCAAAATCAGAGATTTGATCATACACAATTGGCCCTACAGCATCTTTAGATTGCGAAAATGCAAAATTTCCTACAATCATTATGGCTGCTATAAAAGCCGTCATTCGTAAAATTCTTCTTTTCATAATTATTAAATTTAGTTAAAAAACAGATTTATTAAGAAAGTTCTTCATTATCTTTATTTAGTTTTTTTAATACCTTTTTTAAAGCTTTATTTATTTCTTTGTTTCGCTTTAAATTGGTATTAATTTTTTCATTGACATTTTTATCATCATTGTTCAGGATATTTTCATTTCCTTCTTCGTTTTTATTTATTGCGTTGTTTTCTTTGTTCATTGTTTTTAAAATTTGGTGATTTGACCTGTACAAATTTGCCATAAGAAAAACAAGCACGAAAATTTCTTAGCCATACAATGTTGATACGAAAACAGGAAATTACCATAATTAATCCATACAACATTTCATAAACACCAGAGAATCAATGTGGTATATGAAGAAAAAAAGTGAAAAAAAGTGCTAAAAAGACCCGAAATATGACTTTTGTGATCTTTTTATGCCAAACAGTGTTGCAAAAAAATGTTACCAAAATATTAATACAAGATATTTTAAGGAACTGAATATGAGTGTTTTAAAAATGTAAAATCAAATAGGATTAAGATTTTTCGAAATTTTTGAATTTCTAAGTTTTTTAGACTGGATTCATGTTTTGTTGTATCAAATAAAGTTTAAATTCTTGTTTATCAGGACAATTAGGCAAATTGTATTACAATTGTGTGACATTTTTAATTTATTTACTCACTTCCACATTCCATTCATGAAGATTTACGTTGCGAAGCTATGTTCTATATAAATGGTAAAGCCGCTTTCCGGAGAGGAAGCGGCTTTACTTTTCCAGCTTATACCGCTCTATAAATTTGATGGTTTGACTTGTGTTATTAACTGTTGTATGCAAGGCTATGATCGAATTACATAAAACAAACTGATTAATAAATTGAAAGCAAAAGCGAACAAAATATTAGTACTTATTGAAACTTACTGCAAGTAAAAATTAGTTTTTTGCCATCCCGCTTTTGCCTTTCAGGACAATTTGGTAAAGCCACACACATTGCACACATTTGCAAATCGCACCAGCCAACTCTCTATCCAAAATTTACAAAAGAGTGCAAAAGACCAAAGGAAACTCATGAACACAATTTATTAATAAATATGAAGTGAGTAATTTTCCCAACATTCCTTTCGATAACGACAATATTAATTTATATTTTTATAGAATATAGAAAATGAATTTATTACAATAAGATATGGCTAAGAAAACCAAAAAGGCGAAACCTATTGAACAGTACGAACATAACGACAAAGAACGGTTAAATAATTCTCCTGTCGGACTGGTAAGCGACAAAACCGATACCGAATACGGACAGAAAAAGAAAAAGTACGAGTACGATCCTCACCTTGATCCACAATTGCAGTGGACAGGAAAAAAGGAACATACCTCATTTGAAGTTCCCACTGTTTCTCTACATGTGCATGAGCGCATTGACCCAAAGACCATTATTGAAACAGCAAGAAAGGAAGGGGTTAAACACAAACAAATGTCTTTGTTTGAGCAACAGGAAAAACCTCTGCGCGAAGCTATAGAATTCTATAAACACAAAGAGGACTGGACAAATCGTTTAATTGCCGGAGACAGCCTTTTGGTAATGAATTCTCTTCTCGAAAAAGAAGGAATGGCAGGTAAAGTACAAATGGTTTATTTTGACCCGCCTTATGGTATATCATACGGTAGTAATTTCCAGCCATTCACAAACAAAAAAGATGTAAAAGATGGTAAAGACGAAGACCTAACCCAAGAACCTGAAATGATTAAAGCATTTCGTGATACATGGGAATTAGGTATTCATTCATATTTGACATATCTAAGGGATAGGCTCTTTATTGCTAAAGAATTGATTTCAGAAACAGGAAGCATATTTGTTCAAATATCTAATGAAAACTTACATCATGTAAAAGAATTACTAGATGAAGTTCTTGGAACAGAGAACTTTATTTCAATTATCACTTATCGCACTAGTAGTGGATTGGGAAGTACATTTTTACAAACAAATGGTGATTATATTTTATGGTATTCAAAAAATAAAAGTGAAACAAAATTCAATCAATTATTTATTCGAAAAGAATTTGGTTCCAACACCATGTTTAAAGAAATATTAACTAAAAATGGTATCTATCGAAAGATGAATGAAGATGAATTGACTGGTCGAGTTAATAATGGCGATAGACCATATCGTTTGGCAGATTTAGTTTCTTCAGGGTTAACCCCATCTTGTGTTTTTAATGTTACCTTCGAAGACCAACAATATGAACCTCGAAGTGGATACAGTTGGAAAACAAATCCCAAAGGGATGGAAAACTTAATTAATAAAAAACGCCTAGCTGCACCTGGCAAAACTCTACAATTTATAAGGTTTTATGATGATTTTCCTGTTCAAAAATTAACGAATTTTTGGACGGATACTGTCGGAGAGCTCAATAAAAATTATGTTGTACAAACATCTTCTCGAATTATTGAAAGGTGTATGTTAATGACAACATCCCCTAGTGACTTAGTTTTAGACTTTACTTGTGGTAGTGGAACAACTGCCAATGTTGCAGAACAATGGGGACGTAGATGGATAACCTGTGATACTAGTCGGGTTGCATTAACCCTCACTAAACAGCGTTTAATGACTGCCAACTTCGATTATTATCAATTAGCAAGACCTGATGAAGGAATTGGAAGTGGTTTGAAATACAAAACTGTGCCACATATTACCTTAAAAAGTATTGCTAATAATGAATCTCCGGCCACGGAAACATTATATGACCAACCATATACTGATTCAAAGAAAACTAGAATAACAGGACCTTTTACAGTTGAAAGTATTCCTGCGCCATTTGTTATGGATTTGGAAGGTATGGTTGAAAGCGAAATGGAAGCTGATAAATCGGTTGTACGCACAGGCGAAACATTACGGCAAGACCAATGGCGTGATGAATTATTGCGTACTGGTGTTCGAGCAAAAGGTGGAGTCATGATGCAGTTTAACCGTATTGAAGCTTTAGCTGGTACAAGATATATTCAGGCACAAGGAGAAACAAAATCAGAGAAACCTGAACAAGTGTTAGTAGTTTTTGGTCCTGAACATGCGCCATTAGAGCAACGTATTGTTGAATTAGCCTTGGAAGAAGCACGTTATTTAAAACCTGATATTCTTTTATTTTGTGCTTTCCAGTTCGATGATGAGGCAGCCAAAGATATTGATGAAACGCCAGAGAAACTAGTTGGCTTTAAGTTACTCAAAGCCCTAATGAACATGGACTTGCAAACCGAAGACCTGAAAAAGAAACGAAATACCAACCAAAGTTTCTGGCTCATTGGTCAACCTGATGTTCGTTTACACGAAATTACAGAAGGTGAAGATGCTGGTAAGGTAAGTATAGAAGTAATGGGGTTTGACTATTTTAATCCTAAAACCGGAAATATAGATAGTGGTGGTAAAAAGAATATTGCCATGTGGTTGCTTGATACCGATTACGATGGTAGAAGTTTATTCCCCTCACAAGTATTCTTCCCTATGGCAGGGACAAAAGATGGATGGAGCAAATTGGCTAAAACCCTGAAAACCGAAATTGATGAAGAAAAGATTGAAGCATTCCGAGGAACGGTTTCTTTACCATTTGAACCAGGAAAGCAGATTGCAATAAAGATTATTGATGACAGGGGAATTGAAAGCTTAAAAATTATTACACGATGAAACAAATTGATAAGCTAATACTTTGTTCCCCATATAGCGAACCTCATATTCATTGGAACAGAGATACGCAAACACGAGAATTTTTTCAGGCAGATGGCCGCCGTCAAGCCGGATATACAATAGCTAGTCCGGGTTCAAAAAAAGGAGTAGCTGTTGGTGAGTTTATTGATTTACCTTTGGTAAACCTTATTCGCAAAAGGCTCAAAGAATGGAATGCAGATAATCGACCTGGTTTAACAGGAGTAAGTCGTGAACTATTAGAACATTGGGAAGATAATACATACAGGCAATTTCCACTTTTCTTTTGTCAGGTAGAAGCCATTCAGATTATCATTTTTCTAATTGAAGCACCAGAGCATTATAAAACAGGTATTAGCATTCCATCAGATGGAGGTGAATTTGTACGTTGGTGTAATAAAATGGCAACGGGCTCAGGTAAAACCATAGTAATGGCTATGCTTATTGCTTATAATGTGTTGAATAAAGTAAGCTATAAACAAGACCGTCGTTTTTCAAAAAACATTTTAATTGTAGCTCCTGGTTTAACAGTTAAAAGTAGACTCGCTGTTTTGCAGCCAGCCCATGAATATAACTACTACAATGAATTTAACATTGTACCAACAACTCTAATGGATAGTTTACGTCTGGGGCAGGTGAAAATAATTAACTGGCATATGTTGGCTTGGGATACCCAGGATAAATTAAATGCTAAAGTAGAAAAAGGACAGTTACGTAGCGTTGATACGCGTAAACAAATGGAAATTAGTAATGCAGCATATGCCAAAGCTGTGTTGGGCGATATGGTTAATGCCAGGAATATTCTTGTAATAAATGATGAAGCCCACCATGCTTGGCGAACAGCTGCTGAAAGTAAAGTTAAACAAGTTAAAAAAGAGGATATTGATAATACCGTTTGGATAGGGGGTTTAGATAAACTAAACAAACAGGTAAATATACTTCGCTGTCACGATTTTTCGGCAACACCATTTGCTCCAACAGGAAAAAAAACTTCGGAGATTGGTTTATATGATTGGATAATCAGCGATTTCGGACTAAATGATGCTATAGAATCCGGTTTGGTCAAAACTCCTCGTGTTGTTTTTCGGGATGATGGAAAATATACATCAGATTATAAATCGAGATTGTATCATATATACATGGATGATGATGTAAAAGAAGACCTGAACCAAAAGCAAGTACCTAAAGAAACACCTTTGCCCGATTTAGTAAAGAACGCTTATAATCTTTTAGGTAGCGATTGGCTCAAAACAAAACAGGAATGGAAAAAAGTAAAGGGAATAGAAATACCACCTGTACTAATGAGTATTGCTAATACCACCATTACTGCAGATAGAATAAAACATTATTTTAATTCCGGTGAATGTGAGATAAAGGAACTTTGCGAATTAGAAAAGACTTTGCAAATTGACAGTCAAATTTTAGGTAAAATTGAAAATGAAGATGAAAACCTGTCTGGTTCATTAAAAGTACAAGCAATTGCCCTGAGAGAAAAGGTAGATACCGTTGGAAAACATGGAAAATCCGGTGAGCAAATTCAGAACGTAATTAGCGTTAGTATGCTTTCGGAAGGTTGGGATGCTAAAAATGTAACACAAATTATAGGATTACGGGCTTTTTCCAGTCAACTGCTTTGCGAACAAGTTGTAGGTCGAGGATTACGCAGGGTGAGTTATGAATTTGATGAAAACAAAATGCTTGAACCCGAATATGTAAATATATTTGGTGTTCCTTTTTCATTTATACCCCACGAAGGAGGGGCAACATCTCCACGCCCTCCAAAGCCTAAATTTCTAATTGAACCAACTAAAGAAAAAAGCAACTTCAAAATATCCTTCCCTAATATTTTAAGAATTGATACAATATATAAATCCTCATTAAATATTAATTATAAGGAAGTAAAACCCATTGAAATAAATCCGGAGGATACAATAACTGAAGTTGAAATGGGAGGTGTTATTTCCGGTGATATAACACCTGCTGCAATGAGCGATATTGATATAAAACAATTTGCAGAACGCTACAGGTTGCAATCCGTAATTTTCAGAGTGGCAACAAACATTTTTGGACTGGAGAAACATAACTGGAAAGGCAATCAATATGATTTTCTTTCGCAGTTATTGAAATTAACAGAAGAATTTTTAGCCTCTGATAGAATTGTTATTAAAAGCAATTTATTTAATCAGGATAAGGTTAGAAAAAACATTCTTTTAACGCTTAATATTTCAAGAATAATACAGCATTTTTGGATTGCAATAAAAGACCAAAATGCAGCCATTCTTACACCTGTTTTCGATGCAGAAAGACCAATTCGTTCAACATCTGATATGCCAACCTGGTATAGCTCAAAACCCAATGAATGGCATGAGAAATCGCATGTTAACTATACTGTGTTTGATAGCACATGGGAAGCTAATAATGCAAGTATAATAAATAAGAATGATTTAGTTCAGGCATTTGTAAAGAATGACCATCTTGGTTTCTTTATCAAATACAATTATCGCGGAATACTTAAAAATTATATTCCAGACTACATAATCGAACTAACAAATGGTGATAAACTTGTTTTGGAAGTAAAAGGTCAGGATAGCGATGAAAACAGAGTGAAACGTGAATTCCTTAATCTTTGGATTAAAGCAGTTAATGAAACTAAAAGATTTGGTAAATGGCATTGGGCTGTAGTCTTTAATTCTTCTGAAATACACGATGTTTTAAATTCATACAAAGAATTTCCGAAAGATTCATTTCTTCCACAAAAAGATGATATTAAAATAGAAGAAATTCAAGCCCAAGGTCAGGAATTATCCAATTTCTATAAAATTTCAGCTGACCAATTGAAGTCAGCCAACTCATTAGAAGACATGATAAAAATTGTAATGAAAGAATTGCTTTCATCCAATATTGAAAACATTCTAAAAACAATAAAGGAAGCAACAAAAGACTCTAATGATGAATTTGTTGATAATGAGAATTTACAATCAAAAATTTACGAATATCTTGATGGTGTTACGCCAACAGATACGAAAGTATTTGACACAAGAGTGAGAAGTATGTTAAAAGATGCAAAAAAATTGGAAAAGCAAAGCTTTAGCTTTTTACTTTCTTCTGAATATTTAAATGACACTCTAGTGTTTCAGTCATCTGAAGACTTTAGCCCGTATATCCTTCAAATGTCAAGAGCAGTTGAAAGCGAATTGCTTTTAAAACTTTTTGTTCCATTTACAAACTTCATTCGTTCTGAAAATCCGCATACTAATATTACATATGAATACGATTTGCTAAATAAGAAAACAAGCTTATTTGCTAACATGGTAGTTAATAACAGAACTACATATACATTGGGTAATATGTGTCATATCCTTTCTACAGTATCTGATGAATACCTGATTGAAAGAAGTGAACTGGTTAGGGATTTTCACAATTTTATAAACGAGAATTATACACAAGAACTTTACTCATCCGGTTTTATTTCAGATTTGATGGAGCTATCAAGAAAGTACCGTAATAAATCGGCTCATACAAGTTTATTGTCAAGAGATAAAGCATCTGATTGTAAATTTTTAGTACGTAAAATATTAACTAAATTTTTAAATGAAATATAAATATATTCACATGTAGCCGGACAAATTTATGTAACATAAAGTTTGTTTATTGAAAATGATTTTATGTAAAGAAAATTAAGTAGATATTGAAATGAGAAAAGAAGATTTATATGAATTATTAGAAGAATTAACAGCATTACATTCCGAAACTGCCTGGGTAGAGTTTAAAATGGGGCAAGGAAGTATAACAAACGAACAAATTGGTGAATATATTTCGGCTATGAGTAATGGTGCCACCATAAGTAATAAGCCTTTTGGATATCTGGTATGGGGAATTAAAGATGCAACTCATGATATTAGTGGAACTAACTTTTATTTCAACACTGCTAAACAAGGTAATCAGGATCTAGAACTTTGGATACGCAATTTACTATATCCCAAAATCAATTTTGAGATATTTGAGTTTTCCTATAATGAAAAAAATATAGTTTTACTTCGAATTCCATCTGCGAAAGGAGAGCCTACTCTTTTTAAGAAAAAACCTTTTATCAGAATTGGCAGTAATAAAACTGATCTTCGTAATTTCCCCGAGTATGTTCGACTGATTTACAACTCTCTTGAAGACTGGAGTGCTAGAATTATTGAAAATGCAAACATAGAAGATTTAGATGCAGAAGCTATAAAAATTGCACGAGAAAAGTTCAAAGAAAAAAGTAGTAAAGCAAAATATTTTAATGAAATAGATGATTGGGATGATATAACATTTCTGGATAAAGCAAAAGTATCTATTAATGGTAAAATAACTAATACCGCTATACTGCTTTTGGGAAAAGAAGAGTCATCGCATTATATTCTTCCTTCTATTGCAGAAATAACATGGAAACTTGAAACAGAAGAAAAAGCCTATGAGCATTTTAGTAATCCATTGATTCTAAGTACAACCAATGTTTTACAGAATATTCGTAATATAAAGTACAAATTTTTTCCTGACAATGAGTTACTTTCAACAACTGTTAACAAGTATGATACACGTACTATATTGGAAGCGATGCATAATTGTATTGTACATCAGGATTACTTATTAAACAGTAGAATAATCGTAACCGAAAAGATTGATAAACTGGTATTTTCTAATGCAGGTAGTTTCTTCGAAGGAAATCCTGAAGACTATTCTGCCGGAGAAAAGACACCTGAAAAGTACCGAAATCCATGGTTAGCACAAGCAATGGTAAACCTGGGAATGATTGATACACTTGGTTACGGAATTCATACAATGTATCTTTCACAAAAAAATCGATATTTTCCTTTACCTGATTACTTGCTTTCAGAATCGCAAAAAGTAGTTTTACAAATTTACGGACACTCTATAGATGAAAACTATTCTAAATTATTGATAGAAAGAAAAGACTTACCCCTTTCGTATGTAGTATTACTCGATAGAGTACAGAAAAAGTTATCTATCACTAATGAAGCAGCTACCGTGTTGAAAAAGGAGAAACTAATTGAAGGTCGTAAACCAAATTATTTTGTTGCAGCATCTGTTGCTGGTGTAACTGATGATAAAGCAGCTTACATTAAGAATAGAGCCTTTGATAAGTCTTACTATAAAACATTGATTGTTGAGTTTTTAAATAAATATCATAAAGTAAGTAGGGATGAAATAGATGAGCTTTTATTAGATAAACTTTCCAACGTGCTATCTATAAAGCAAAAAAGAACAAAAGTTAGGAATTTATTGTACGAAATGTCTAAAAAAGATAAAACAATATATAACGAAAGTAGATCTACGGCTAATCCTGTTTGGATACTTTCAGCAAAGAAAAATAAGATAGAGTAAGATAAGGATTTAGACAGAAAATTACAATATTCTATTGATTAAATGCTTGTTAGCTTGTCGATTTAAGATAGCATAAGATAAAGAATTAAGATAGGCAATAAAGGTTTGACTTGTCACGAGTCAAGTTATACCAACCCACATAGCCAAGCATATTTGCAATTCGTACGAACCGACACAAAGCCAAAATTGCAAAAGAGCTTGTCTGTCTGCCAACGCTTTTTTGCCGACCCTAAAAACTAATTTTTTAAAGAACAGCAGAGCGTTGATTGTGTGGATTAAGAATAGTAACAAATTGATAATGAACTATTAATGAATGAAGTCCAGCATACAACATCGGCTAAAAATTGGCGGGAGAATGTAGTAAATTGAAACAAAAAAGCATTAAATTTACAGTGGCATAAGCTAAAAATGTAGTGGGTTAAAATTCCCGCCAATTTTTAGCCGTATCGTTAAAGCATAAAGAGGAAAGAAACATAGATGGTTGTACCATCAATAATTTTTAGGTGATATAAACCTGATCTTAATGTTGAAACATTAATGCTTTTTGTTAAGTTTTTATTGTTTCTTGTGAATACTAATTCACCAATGTTATTGTAAATCTCAATTTTTCCACTTATTGGAGTATTTAAATAAATAACATCAGTAGCTGGATTAGGATATGTTCGCAATTCCTGTATTGTAACATCATTAGCAGCTAAAACATGGATGTTAATGTCCCAGTCTTGCTCTGTTCCGTCTTCTGCAACAACAGTAAACACTACATCTTCTGTATAATCATTTCGTGTTTCACCACTTATTTGTAATACATCATCAACATATGCTTTTGCGCTGTCTGATAGTGTAAATATTGCAAATTTATCATCCAGAAAATCAGCATTACTCATTTCAATATTCACATCGTGATTAATAGTGTCAATTTCTGCAGATGATTGTCCTGGCAAATAGAACGACAGGATGTCATTTTCTGTTTTCGGCTCATAGAGAACCTGGAAATCAACTGAAATTTCATTTGTAAATTCATTACCATCTATATGGAAAAGTACGTTATTGTTGTAGATCATTTCCAGGAATCCAATGCCCCCTGCTGTCATTCCATCATTATAACTATCATATAATGTTAATGTATACCATTCACCAGCATCCAAACATACTCTTTCATTATATATTTCATGCTTACCATTATAATCAAAACTAACATATATCAGAACATCGTCTTTTGTAATTTCCCAGCTTGTTTCTTCAGGCCAGTCATCTGTTTCGAGTCGAACAAATAATTCATCACCGGCTGCATATAATGAAAATTCAGATTCTGCTTCATTGTTAGTACTATCTTCATCGGGCATTCCATTGGGGTTTGAAATTTCAAAACTAATTGTGTGTGTCCCGTCAGCTAAAATATCCGATTCATCAACTTCTATGGTCTCTAAATAATAAGTATTTAAATTGCCAGTCCAGTGATAAGTTGAAGACGGCATTTCATCAATAATTGTGATAATATCCAAAGAAGTAATAGGGTTTCCAGTTGGATTATATATTTCAACTGCTGCAATGATTGTTTCAGTACAAAACTGACCGAAAGGGGCCACAATTTCATTAAGAACAGCATCATTTAATGTACTTGGTTCAGGGCAAGCATCAATAATTGGCCTATAACCTGCTGGTGTTGTCCATCCGGCTGTAGTTGTAGTCCTGTTTTGACAAATAAAGTAATTTGTTACGCCTAATTCAGCAGGAGGGAATAGCTCTCCTAAACTATCAATATTAAAAATAGGAAAATTAAGCAATGTAGTGTAATTGTACATATTGTTAATATTTCCTTGCCCGTAAATATCATCATCAGTTGTAGCCGGATCAATTTCAACAAAGAAAACCTCAATTTCTTTTGTTCCCAATTCACCATATTGGCTATTTAAGGAATTTAGAACACCTTCTTGCAAGAACAAAAACGGCTCGGCATTGTTAAGATCAACTGCTACAGAAGCTACATTTAGTACTACTACTTTACCTTCATCCAGGTAATCATACAAAGTATGCTCATTACCATTCATGTCAGTTGCCGTAAAATTAGGAGCAATAGAACCATCTGGCAATTGTGCTGTAGTAAACAGCGAAGCAACTATTAGTATACAGAATAATGTTATATTTTTAATTCGTTTCATTGCAATAGTTTTATAAGGGTTATTTAAGGATTATTAACTTACCGGCAATAGTTTTTTCATCTCCTATTATTTTAACAAAGTATTGACCATTTTTTAAATTGCCGATATCAATTACATGGTGATTATTAACAATTGTTTCGCTGAAAACCAGCTTCCCTGATAAATTATATATTTCCAGTATTCCAGTTTCAATTTTACTAATATTGATCAATCCGTTTGACGGGTTAGGATAAATATGTGAAATAAATTCCTGTTCAATGAAAATTGATGATGCTACTTTTTGAACACTAATTGTCCAGTTAACTTCATCGCCATTATCAGCAACAATTGTATATACAACAGGAGAGGTAAAATCAACAACAGACAATCCGGTGGTTTGTTCCTGATCATCAACAAAAATTGTTGCATATTGTGAAACTGTAAATTCAGGAATAAGACTTGTAACATCATATGTACCTGGTATAAGCACCTGAATGGTAATCTCGAAAGTATCAATTACAGGATCATTAACCTGACCCGGAATAAAGAATGATAATAATTCGTTTTCATGAGAAAGCACACAAAATTCTTCGGTCTGAGAACTCCAATTACCATCACCAGATACATATAGCAAACTATTTCCTAAATATATTAATTCAGCATATCCTGATATTTCCCAGTGTATGCCATCACCCCAGTCATCATGTATTGTAAAGTTATAACAATATCCATAATCCAGACAAAGGCTGTCTTGGTATAAGTATTTTTCATTGTTATAATTGTCGCCCTCAAATATAATATTCTCTTCATAGGTAATTTCCCAGCTTGTTTCAGAAGGAGCCCTGTCTGTGTGCAGGAAGAAATCAACCAGCGTTCCATCAGATTTAACACCAAATGTGGTTGATTTGGTATTGTTGTCAGGATTGCCATCTATGCTGTCGTTCGGGTTTGTAATTTCAATGATCATTGAATGATCACCATCAGGAACAAGAATATTTTCTAAATAAATAGTTTCTTTATTCCAAATGCTAAGTAAACCATTCCATGTTATAGAATGTACATCAGTCTCATCAATTGTTACATTAATTTCAAGAGATGTTAAATCCTCCATTCCAAGGTTTTCAATAGTAATTATAGGAGCAACTGAGTTACTGCACATTATTCTGTCTTTTGGGAAAATATTTACCAGACGCACTTCAATATCAAATTCAGGAAATGTGCATGTCATGGCCTGATTATAAAATCCCTCAGCAGTATTTGTTGTACTTAACTCTGTTATTACTCTGTTCGGACAAATTAGGAATAGTGTTGGCCAGTAAGCAATCTGAAATGTTTCAGCTATTGTATGATCGTTAAGTATTGGATAAGGAGTTCCTGTAACCCAATCACCATATGTATTTCCTCCGGTTCCATATAAATTATCTATTGTAGTGCTTTCCCATCCTTCTATAAAGAGAACCATAATTTCATCTGTTCCATCCGGGCCATAAGTTTCGTAAAGATCGCGTAATTTGTGCGTGTTGTGAAAATTCCAGCAAGGACCACACCAGGTAGCAGAAAAATCAATAATTACTGCTTTGCCATCAGCCAGGTAATCGTACAATGTGTGTTCCACACCATCCAGGTCATAACTTGTAAAATTTGGCGCAATGCTACCATCAGGCAACTGACCATAAAATAAAACAGGGAAAAGTGCAATAATCAAAAAAAGTAAAGATTTTTTCATAATTCAATATTTTTAAATTATACAATGTCTGGTAGTTAATCATAAAATTATCAGTTTTGTTACCCTAATTATCAGGGAGCTGCAAAAGTGTCTCGTTTTCAATGAATATAGATTCTATATAATATTTATTTAATCAACTCAAATCTTGAATAGCTTATATTTTCACAGTCTGTTATTCGGATAAAATACAATCCGTTATTCAAATTACATATGTTCAGGTTATTTAATGCTTGTTTTGTGTGAACTCTTCTAACTGTTGCTCCGGTTATTGAAATGATTTCAATTTTTCCATTAATTGCTTTATTAAAATATAAAGTTCCTTTATTAGGATTTGGATAAATTTTAAATGAACTCTCACTATTTATTTCTCCGGTTGAGACAACTGAAACATCAACTGTATATGCTTGCTCATCGCCATTTTCTGCAACTATTGTGTAAATAATCACATCAGTAAAATCGTTTACCGTTTCACCGCTTATTTGTACTACATCATTTACATAAGTAGTTGCAAGTTCTGACAAGGTGAAATTTGCAATTAATTGAGATGAGTTTGTTCCTTCAACTAATTCTATATTTATAGTATTGTTTACTGTATCTATTAGAGCTTGGGATGTTTGCTCATCAAAAGAAAAAGCAAGCATATCATTTCCTGATTCCAGGTTAATGCAAAATTCACCGGACAATATAGAGTTTAAGCTATCACCAGGGAAATTTATCAAAGTATCATTTCTGTAAATAATTAATGCATATCCATCAGCACCGGCTTCCATTCCATCACCATATTCATCTTCCAAAGTAAATGTGTAGCATTGCTCTGGTGCTAAACAAACAAGCCTTTCAAGAGTTTGTTGAGCTAAATTGGGATGATATGTATCTGAAGAAAAATATTCTGTGTCATCTTGAGTAATTGACCAGCTTGTTTCAGGAGCATAATCGTCGAATTTAACAACTACTACAACTTCTTGTGTGTTTAAATAAGTTGTGAAATCTCTTGTTTTTTCATTATTAGCTACTGTATCTGCAGTGCCATTTGGATTGGATAATGTAACTATTAAAGTATGGTCTCCTTCTGGTATGTCAGTAATTTCAGGTAAATCAACATATTCAAAGTAATAAGTTTCAACATATCCTGTCCATGAAACAGTTTCAGAATAGAAGTCATCTATTGTAAGATTAATATTCATTGAAATTAAAGTTTCGTATCCTTCGTTTCTTATTGTAATAGAAGGAATAACTGTACCGGAACAATAAATGTTTGAAAAATCATTTATAGACCACAAATTAACGTCATTATCAATTTCTGGTGTTGACGATGGGCATTCATCTGAATATACATGTAACCAGGCTAGTGTTGCCGCTGTAACATCTTGAGTTTCTCTGTTAGGGCAAACTAAATATGCCGGTGTATTCCATTCTTGCATATCGTAATCTTCGTTTAATTCCTCAGTAATAATTATCGGGAATGGTGTATTAGTGGTATATCCACTTGATCCAAGATCATTATAAGTTGCATTCCCGGAACAAACTATCATTAATACCATTACTTCGTCTTCACCTTCCGGTCCATAAAGGTCATAGAAGTCTTGAGCAGAATACTCCCAGTACCACCAGTCATCACCACCAGAGCCATAATTAAAAAACCACAGCAATGTTGATTTATTATCATCCAGGTAATCATACAATGTATGAGCTACGCTATCAACATCATAAACCGTAAAGTTTGGAGCAATACTTCCATCGGGAAGTTGTCCAAAAGAACTTATTTTAAAAAGAATAAGAAAAGAAATTAGTAAAGTGTAAAGTTTTTTCATTTTATTATATTTAATCGTTAACAGTCAATTATTCTTGTCATTCGGGTGTAAAATTGGAGATTTAAGAAAGAGAAATGAAAAAAAGCATCCATACTTGTATCATACAAGCTGTTATAAATTTCATACTTTGTTCATACAGGAAAAACTAAATAGTTGAAATACAGAATTATATAGGGGGTGTGTAGATGTGTTTTTCAGAGGCAACACAG
>DAOVJU010000315.1 GCA_030632095.1 Chlorobiota bacterium | reverse complement strand
GTCCATCTTATTCACACAAATAATCACATGTGGTATTTGAAGCAATGATGCTATGTAAGCATGCCTGATTGTTTGCTCTAAAATCCCATTTCTTGCATCAATTAATATTATTGCTGCATTAGCTGTACTTGCTCCTGTAACCATATTTCGCGTATACTGAATATGGCCTGGTGTGTCGGCAATGATAAACTTTCGCTTTGGTGTTGCAAAATATCTGTATGCTACATCAATGGTAATTCCCTGTTCCCGTTCAGCTCTTAGTCCATCTGTTAATAAAGCCAAATTAACCTGCTCTTCACCCCTTCCAATACTTGCCTGCTCTATAGCTTCCATCTGGTCTTCAAAAATGGCCTTACTGTCGTAAAGTAACCTTCCTATCAATGTACTTTTTCCATCGTCAACACTACCGGCAGTAGTGAAACGAAGCAATTTCATATCTAAATATCCTGATTCTTTTCCGCTTTTATCTGACATATTATATAGTTCAAAGTTTTTTAGTTCAAAGTTCAAAGTTCAAAGTTGAGTGTGAGTATTGGATTTTTATTACTGGTTACTGATTACCGATTACTGATTACTGATTACTGGTTTTCTAAAAGTATCCTTCTTTTTTACGGTCTTCCATAGCTGCATCGCTACGTTTATCATCATATCTTCCTCCTCGTTCTGTAATACGTGTTGTAGCTGTCTCGTAAATAATATCTTCTAATGTGCTGGCTTCTGATAAAACAACCCCGGTACAAGTAATATCGCCAATAGTCCTGCAACGTACTTTCTTTTTTTCTATTTTTTCTCCTTCTTTCATCTCCATAAATGGAGCAGCAGCCAACCATATTCCATCACGGTAGAAAACATCACGCTCATGCGTAAAATATAAATTTGGAATTTCAATATTTTCCAAATAAATATATTGCCATACATCCATTTCTGTCCAGTTACTTATTGGAAATACCCTGAAATGCTCACCCATGTTTTTCCGTCCATTAAATATATTCCATAGCTCTGGCCTCTGGTTTTTTGGGTCCCACTGCCCAAATTCATCCCGGTGTGAAAAGAAACGTTCTTTTGCCCTTGCTTTTTCTTCATCTCTTCTTCCACCTCCCATTGCTGCATCAAATTTATGTTTCTCAATTGCATCTAAAAGGGTTGTGGTTTGTAATACATTACGGCTTGCATTTACCCCTTTTTCTTCAACTACCTTTCCCTGGTCTATGGTTTCCTGGACATAAGCTACCAGTATTTTAGCCCCTGTCTTTTCTGCCAGTTCATCCCTGAATTTTAATGTTTCTTTAAAATTATGCCCGGTGTCAATATGCATCAGTGGAAATGGAACTTTCGCCGGCCAGAAAGCTTTTCTTGCTAAATAAAACATTATTATGGAATCTTTTCCTCCGCTAAAAAGCAAGACAGGGCGCTCAAACTGTGCTGCTACTTCCCTGATCACATACATTGATTCTGACTCTAATTCTCGTAAATGTTTTAGATTATATTTCTTCATGCTAATTTCCCTCAAAAAAATGAATTGCAAATTTAGTTATTTTTTAAAGAATGCTAAAATTACTGAGATATGAATTTAATCTTATCATCTTTATTAAAAAAATGCTTATTTTTCTTCTAAATAAATTTTTCGCTAATGGAGAATATTGCAATATGTATAAAAAACCTGAAAAAAAAATTTGTAAGTTTTACAGCTGTAAATAATATATCTTTTGATGTATATCATGATGAAATATTTGGCTTTTTAGGCCCAAACGGCGCCGGTAAAACTACAACCATTAATATGATTTATGGAGTAACACAACCTACCTCAGGAGAGATAAAAATATTTGGAACTAAACTTAAGAAAGATAAAACCATTAGAACGCAAATTGGGATTTGTCCCCAGGAAAACGTATTCTGGCCTAAGTTAACAGCAAAAGAACAACTGGTTTTTTTAGGCAAAATGTATGGTTTTAATGACAAAACTGCAAATTTGAGGACTGATAGTTTACTCGAATTAACTGGTTTAAAGGACAAAACAAATACTTTGGCCAAAAAACTATCAGGAGGCATGAAAAGAAGGTTAAGTATCGCGTTAGCATTAATCCATGATCCTTCCATTTTAATTCTTGATGAACCAGAAGCCGGGCTTGATCCACAAAGCAGAATTCTTATCCGTGATTTTATTAAATCATTAGCAAAAGAAAAAACAGTAATTCTTACAACACATAATATGGATGAAGCTGATCGGTTAGCTGATCGTGTTGCAATAATGAATCATGGTGAAATTCTATTGATCGATACACCTAAAAATCTTAAAAAAACTATTGGGAAAGGTGATATTTTAGAAATACGATTAGAAAAAAATGTTGATGAATTAAATTTTAATGAATTAAAACCTCTTTGTGAAAGCTTTAAATCTTACGATAATATTTTGGTTATAAAATCGAAAAACCTGGTGGAACAGATCCCAAAAATAACTAAAATTCTTAGTTTAAAGGGTTTGAAAATTTTAAGCATGACTATACGCGAAAACAGCCTTGAAGATGTTTTTATCCATTTAACCGGTAAAAGCTTAATACAAGGGAATGATTAAACGTGTAAATGATAAAATGATTGAATGATTGAATGATTGAATGATTGAATGATTATAGAAAATTATGACAGAAAAAGAAACAATTTCTGAATTTTTCACAAGGGGACATGTCCCCTTGTACTTAAAGCTTTCAGTAGAACCAAAACAATTAACAGATGAAATTATTAAGTATTATTAAAAAGAGCTTCAGGGAACAAATAAGAAGTTTTTGGATTTTGTTATTAACCATCTCAATGGCTCCGTTTTTTGTCTGTGTTTATTATTTAATCATAGAATCATACGTGCCTCATTATGATATTTATATGATCAATAATGATATGGGGATTGAATTAAATGCTATAAATTACAATTTTGGGGATGTACTTTCTGAAGAATCGAAAAAAACAGATAAAAAAGATTACGATTTACCAATTTCGATACGTTTAATTAATGATAAAGAAAAAGCCATTCAAAAATTAAAATATAGAAAAGCAGATGTCCTGATAATAATTCCACAAAATTTTTCAATGAGAATAAGCCAAATAATGTCTGGCGAATTAGAAGAAAGTTTGACATTTGAATTTATCGGAGACTTAACAAATATTGAATATATGTTAAGTGCAATCTACGCGAATGAAATATTAAGCAATTACATTTATGAAATTTCAGGTCAAAAAAAACCAATCTCCATTAAAGAAACAAGCCTTGGATCATCCGGTGAAATTGACGATTTTGATTTGACTATGCCCGGAATTTTGATATTATCAATTATCATGTTGATGTTTACAGCAACAATTGCATTAGTTACAGAAGTTGAAAATAAAACTATAATCCGGTTAAGACTATCAAAAATTAGCACAATTGAATTTATCGCAGGTATAAGTGTAAGCCAGGTAATAATTGGAATTGTTTCAATTCTATTAACATTAGCAGTTGCGGTAATTCTCGGATTTGATTACTACGGATCAATATGGATAATTATCCTGATTGCTGTGTTAACAAGTATATCAATCGTATTTTTCAGCCTAATTTTAGCTGCAATTACTAAAACTGTTAATGAAGTTTTAATTGTTGGCAATTTTCCCCTATTCTTATTCATGTTTTTTACAGGAGCAGCTTTCCCAATGCAGGCAAATGCTTTGTTCAGTATTTCTGATTATCCTGTTTCATTACAGAGCTTAATGTCGCCAAATCATGCTATTTCAGCACTTAATAAAATCCTGATTATGAATATGAGTTTTAAGGATATACTTCCTGAAATATTAGCTCTAATCACAATATCATTAATTTATTTCATAATTGGAGCATGGGCATTTAAAAAAAGACATATGAGGATTGAGTAAGCACTTAAAGTTTTAGGTTTCAAGTTTTAGGTTCAAAGTTGAGTGTGTGAGATTTGAGTTTGGTTACCATGAAACTTGAAACATGTAACATGAAACTAATATTCATTCTGTTAATATTCCGTTAATTTCTGACTAACAAATATGTTCTGAATCATGTTTGGTAAATTTATATTCGTATAAAAATTTATCTTTGCACGATTTTTAAAGCCAGTTTTTATGGATAAAGTTTATATTGATGAGCTAAATGACAGGTTTCATAAAGCCGATCCTTAAATCATACTGGAATATTTTGCAAAAAAGTTCAAAGGAAGAATAGCTTTATCATCAAGCATGAGTCTTGAAGACCAGATATTGACAAACATGATATGCCAAATTGATAAAAACGTCAGGATCTTTACTTTGGACACAGGGCGATTATTCCCGGAAACTTATGATTTGATTGATGAAACAAATAAACATTATGGAATATCAATTGAGACCTATTTACCTGATGCACAAAAAGTAGAAAGCATGGTAAAAGAGAAAGGAATTAACCTTTTTTATAAAAGTATTGAAAACAGGAAATTATGCTGTGCAGTACGAAAACTTTCTCAGTTACCAAGGGCACTTGAGGGGCTTGATGCATGGTTTTCCGGTATAAGAAAAGATCAGTCAGTAACAAGGTTTTATTCAAAAGTGGCAGAATGGGATGAAGAAAATGGTTTATTAAAAATTAACCCCTTATTGAACTACAAGGATAAAGATGTATTTCAGTATATAAAAGATAATAATATACCCTATAACAAATTATATGATAAAGGATTTACAAGTATAGGATGCCAGCCATGTACGCGTGCAATCAGGCCAGGAGAAGATATAAGAGCCGGAAGATGGTGGTGGGAAGAACCTGAACATAAAGAATGTGGATTGCACCAGAAATAATGTCAAATGTCAGAAATTTCATAATAAATCCAATCCTATTTAGTTATGGCTTGCCTTCGCAAACCAAAGTTTGCTATGGCAAACGAAAGCTTGTCCAGGTTAGTAATCCCTGTTTTCAAAATCTTCATTTTTCTTTTCCTGACGTCGTCGAAATATTTGATAAATGAGTATTACAACAACT
>DAOVJU010000188.1 GCA_030632095.1 Chlorobiota bacterium | reverse complement strand
TGACTCAATTACTATATCTATATCCAAATCTTTCCAGGGTAAGTGTGAAGGATTCTTTTCCGAAAGCACTTTAATTGTTTTCCCGTTCACAATCAGCTTATTTTTTTCAAATTTAACTTCCCCGTCAAATTGACCATGAATTGAATCATATTTTAATAAATGTGCGAGGGTCTTCGGGTTGGTAAGATCATTAACGGCAATTAATTCCATTTTATCATTTTTTATTAATTGCCTGAAAGTTATTCTGCCTATTCTTCCGAAACCATTAATTGCTACTCTTATCTTTGACATAATAATAATGCTATAATTTTTTAAATCACAAAATTAAAATATTTAACTAATCATACGGCTTAATGAGAAGAATTTTTGAAAATATATTTTAAAGATTCAATTTTTGATGATGACATAACTATTTGAGCTTTATCCGAAAAATTCATTAACCTGCATCCGAACAAGCTTCGGTATAAATTAATTAAAAATAAAAATTTATTATTATCTTTGTATATTAATACTAAGTTTTAAAGGTTAGAATAAATATTAATTATTAAATAGGTTGGTTTTCTCTGTATAGCAAAAAAAAATGACCCAATTGCGCAAACTCGCCGCTATCATGTTTACCGACATTGTCGGTTATTCCGCTTTGATGTCGAAAGATGAAAAGCAGGCAATGCATATTCTTGAGAAAAACAGGAAAATTCATAAATCTGCTATAGCAAAGTTCAATGGGGAGTATATTAAGGAAATTGGCGATGGCAACATGTCCATTTTTCAAAGTTCATTCGATGCTGTCAGTTGTGCAATAGAGATTCAAAAAGCATGCTGTAAGGAACCTTCCCTGATGATCCGTATTGGTATTCATATCGGGGATATCATACTGAAGGAAAATGATGTTTTTGGTGATGGGGTAAATATAGCCTCCAGAATAGAAGCAGCTAGTGGGCCCGGTGGGATTTATCTCTCAGGTAGGGTTTATGAAGATATCAAAAACAAAACGGATATTAAAACTAAATTTATTGGAGAAAAACAATTTAAGAACATCAGTCATCCGGTTAAAATCTATTCTGTTATCACCAGACAACAGGAAACAGTTCTTTCAAAACCGAAACATAAAAAACAGGAAAAAATTAAACCAAAGTTGATCATAGTTATTTCTGCTATTATTCTCATAGGAATTGCGATAATAATTGCTCTGATTGTTTTTAATAAAGTATACGATCGTAAAAATCAAAAAGATATCACTATGTTAGAGAAGTCCATTGCGGTTCTTCCCTTAAAAAATTGGAGCCAGGATGAAGAATATTCTTATTTAGGTGATGCTATTGCAGATGAGATCATTATGCAATTAATAAATATTAAAGAAATTCGTGTTTTATCACTCACTTCTACGTTGCAATATAAAGATAATCCCAAACCCATTCCTTTAATAGCAGAGGAACTTGGTGTGAACTATATAATTGAAGGAGGTATTCAGCGACACAATAATAATTTAAGCATACGTGTCCAATTTATTCGGGCAAATAATGAGGATCATTTATGGGGAGAGGAATATGATGGAGAATGGAAGGATATATTCTATATTCAGGATGAAATTGCTAAACAAGTAGCCAGGC
This sequence comes from Chlorobiota bacterium, assembly GCA_030632095.1. Classification (GTDB taxonomy): domain Bacteria; phylum Bacteroidota; class Bacteroidia; order Bacteroidales; family B39-G9; genus JAADFW01. Next base: position 5,100 of record DAOVJU010000188.1, on the reverse strand, counting down.
AGTTACAGACTGTGCTTTCACCTGAAGAGATAGGACAAATTGAAAAAGAACCAACGGAAAACTTTGAAGCATATAGATTATATTTGAAAGGACAAAGCCTTAGGCAGAAAACTGAACCTAACATCCTTAAGGCAATATATTATTTTAAGCAAGCCATCCTGAAGGATTCAACATTTGCTCTTGCCTATTCAGGTTTAGCCAGTAGCTATTGCATGTTAATGTGGTATGCGCCTCCTTCCATGGATATTTACCCCAAAGCTAAAAAAACAGCATTAAAAGCCCTTGAACTGGATAACAACCTTGCCGAGGCATATGCCTCTTTAGGTTTTGTAAATCTCATAAATTGGGAATGGAAAGCAGCTGAAGACAATTACAAAAATGCCATAAAATTAAATCCCAATCATTTCTATTTTCATGTTCAATATGGTTTGATCCTTACTTACACTGGTCAATTGGAAAAGGCAGTAGAGGAAATGAAAAAAGGATGCCTCCTGGATCCATTATCCGCTGGAGCTATTAATAATCTTGGAATGGCATATATTACTGACCGCAAGTATGATGAAGTAATAAAAGTTACGGAAGAAGTCCTGAATGTTTTTTCAATAAAGGATTTGCATACATACCTTGGGCAGGCTTATTTATACAAGGGATTGTACGATAAAGCTCTTGCTGTTTTCAAAAAGCAGGAAAATGACATATGGACAGGAATTACTTACTCATTAATGGGTGAAACAAATAAAGCCAACCAGGTTTTAACTGAAATTCTTAAAAAATCCGAATCTGAATATATATCTCCTTTCCTTTTGTCATTGCTTTATTTCAGTTTGAGCCAAGAGGATCAGGGGTTTCGGTTAATGGAAAAAGCTTATGATGATCATGATCTGGAATTGACAGAAATTAAAACATATCCCTTACTTGACATAATCAGATCAGATCCAAGATATTTGGAAATTTTAAGAAAAATGGGGCTGGAATAAATAAGAACAATGCAAACAGAACAACGCAAACTCGCAGCCATCATGTTTACCGATATTGTCGGGTATTCTGCTATGATGTCGAAAGATGAAAAACAGGCAACAACCCAGGAAATAATAAGAATGGCGGAAAAAGATTTGGTTTTCGCCCATTTGAAGTATAACTAACCATAATTCCTAACTGGAAAGTATAAATATGAAAACACATGTAATCTACAAAATCGGCTTACTTTTCAGTGTTTTGTTTGTATCTATTTCTTGCAAACAGGATATGACAAACAATTTTATGACTATTTCTATAAATTCAGAAAAAGCATTGGAATTGTACCAGAATGGTTATGAAATTGCTTATGATATAGTTGAGCTTGAAAAAGCTGTTTCTTACTATGAACAGGCTATAAAAGAAGATTCAAATTTCTTTATGGCATATTATCAGCTGGCGACTTTTCATCTTTTTCATAATAATGATGAAAAATTTGAAGAAAATGCAATTGCTGGTATAAATTGCAATACCAAATTAAGTAAAGGTGAAGAGATACAAAAAAAAGCGCTAGTAGAATGGCTAAAGGATAAAAATTCGAATAATTCCAATTTAGGACTGGAATTGGTAGATCTTTATCCAAATGATGCGAATGCTTATATTAATCTTGGGTTTTATTGTTATCTAAATAAAGATTACGAAAAAGCCATTTCTGCTTTTTTTAAGGCAGATTCAATTGGAATTAAAGGCGATTATTATTGCGGACCCAAACTTGCAATCGTACCAATTTGCATGCTGGGATATGCTTATTTAATTACAGACCAATTAGAAAATGCAAAATCTTGCTTTGATCATTATATTGAACTTTTTCCGGATGATCAAAATCCTTATGACTGTAAAGGGGACTATTTTATGCAAATAAAAAAATATGATAAAGCATATGAAAGTTATTTGAAAGCATATTATTTTGACACTACTTTTCAAATGTTTTATGAAAGAGCATTAAAAGCCAAATTGCTATACGATAGTATAATTAATGAATAAGTGAATTGTACGCATTTTCATGAGTGATAATAAATAAAAAAGAATGGAGACCCGAAAACTCGCAGCCATCATGTTTACCGATATAGTCGGGTATTCTGCTATAATGTCGAAAGATGAAAAACAGGCTTTGAATATCCTTGGGAAGAACCGGGAAATTCATAAGTCGGCGATACATAAATTCAACGGGGAATTTATTAAGGAGATTGGCGACGGGACATTATCTATTTTTCAAACTTCCAGTGAAGCAGTGAATTGTGCGATAGCCATTCAGAAAGAGTGCTGTCGTGAGTCAATGTTTAGCGTTCGCATTGGAATTCACATAGGCGAAATTGTTGTGATGGAAAATGATGTTTTTGGTGATGGGGTAAATATAGCTTCCAGGATTGAAGCAGCGGGGGAATCCGGTGGTGTATATATTTCAGGAAGGGTTTATGAAGATATCAAAAACAAAACAAATATTAATGCAGAATTTATTGGGGAAAGAACATTCAAAAACATCAATTATCCGGTAAAAGTCTATTTAATTTTTACAGGGAATAAAGAGGTGTTAGGGGATCTGTTTTATTCAGAATCAAGTGACGAAAAAGAAAAATCAATTATTGTATTACCTTTTGAAAACATGAGCCCTGATCCTGACCAGGAATATTTCAGTGATGGATTGACTGAAGAAATAATTACCGATCTTTCACAAATGCATTCACTTCGGGTTATTTCGCGGAATTCATCTATGATGTTAAAATCAACAAGGAAGGCAACAAAAACCATTGCAAAAGAGTTGAATGTGCAATATGTTCTCGAGGGAAGTGTCCGTAAAGCAGGAAATAATCTTCGTATCACTGTCCAGTTGATAGATGCAATTATTGATACTCACCTGTGGGCAGAAAAATATCGCGGAACGCTGGATGATGTTTTCGATATGCAGGAAAAGGTGTCACGGTCGATTGTTAATGCACTTAAATTAAAATTAACTCCTAAAGAAGTTAATCAGAATTCTGGGAAAACAGCCATTAAACTAGAAGCAGGTCTATCACCTGAAGAAAAAAAGGTAATCGAGAAAAAGCCAACAAGAAACATAAAAGCATACAACTTATATTTACGTGGACGCTATTTTTCAAATCAACATACAGAAGATGGATTTAAAAAAGGTGTTGAATGTTTTAACCAGGCTATAAATATAGATAAGAAGTATGCTTTAGCATATGTTGGTTTGGCACATTGCTACAAGGAGCTTTCCCGATTGTCATTTCTGGCTTTTAATGAAGGTTATCCGAGAGCTAAAAAGGCAGTGATCAAAGCTCTTGAACTCGACAACACACTTGGTGAAGCATATGCCACCCTTGGTTCCCTGAAAATGATCATGGAATGGGACATTTCTGGCCCGGAATTTGACTATGAGCATGCTATGGAGCTTAATCCGGGTAGTATGGAGGTTTATAAGATGTATACTCAATATTTGACATGGATAGGCAAATTTGATAGAGGGATTACTTTAGCAAAAAGAGCATTTGAATTGGATCCACTTACTCCTTTTACCAATTTTAATTTGGGGTTTATTTTATTCTATGCCGGTAAATACGACGACTCAATAATTCAGCTTAACGATACACTTGATCTGGATCCGAAATTTGTTTGGGCACATATGTATCTGGCTTATAATTATGTAATAAAAGGAATGTATGATAAAGCAACTATTTATGCTGACAATGTAATATCTATTTGGCCGACGGAGCATCAGGCAATACCATTTGGTTTTATGGGATGGGTCTATAGCAAATCAGGAAATCCAGACAAAGCTCAAAAATTACTGTCACAGTTGCTGGAAATGAATAATAAAAGTTCCTTTGATCCATATTGTGTGGCTATAGCATATTCCGGATTAAATAAGAAGGATAAAACTTTTGAATGGCTCAAGAAAGCTTACGAGGCACACTCAGGGTTAATGGTTTATCTTAAAATTCATTCTCAATACTTTTTTAAAAACCTGAGTACAGAACCTCGGTTTAGTGATCTCCTCATTAAAATGGGATTTATTTAGTAATCGTAAATTAGAAATCTAACTTCAGCGGGAATACTGAAAATAATCTCTTTATCATCTTTTATACAATTTTTTGTACATGATATACACATCAATATATCCTTTTGTCAAATGTTTGAAACCATCCGGTATGGTACCCACTATTTCAAATCCTAATTTCTTCCAAAGCTCGATTGCAGGTTTATTGGTACAGACGATCATATTGAATTGAATTGCTTTAAATCCAAGTTTTCTTGCTTCTTTTATAGAATGATTACACATAGCACCTCCAAAACCTTGTCTTCGAGCATTTGGATGAACCATATATGATCCATTGGCTACGTGTGAACCTAAGTCAATTTGATTGGGCTTTAAAATGTAGGTGCCATATATTATGTTATTATTCTCTAATACGTATGTAAACATATTTTGTGCAAACCAATGTTTGTTTAGGTCCTGCTTTGGCGTTTCAGGATCAAATACATATGTATCACCTTTTTTTATTACCGCGTGGAATATTTCCCAAACAGAATCGACATCGTTATTGGTTGCTTTTCTAATCTTCATCTTATTTAATGTTTAATTGATAATTATATTTACCCAATTAACCTGCTACTTATCAGAAACCATTGCCACCACCATTTAAATGAATAGAAAGTGTTACATTATAATTTCAGACAAATATACATTTTTTTGAGGTGTTTTTAAGGCTCCTTAACACCTGTGCAAAAAATCACTTCCAAGTTCTTGAGAAAACAAGAAATTTATTATTAATTATTCACCTGCTGTCCCGATGAGCGCAACGAAGAGGGAAGCCCCGGCCGGGATATAATGAATTTTTCTTTTTCCATATTTTATATTATTACACAGATGAAAATTTTTCGAACAAAAACCTAATTGAGGTTTTATAAGTTAATCAAATATTTTATTTTTTTTTGAATTGATTACATTTCCGTTTTCGTCAAATTCAAGAGTAAAATTTTTTCCATGTAATACACCATCTATTGTTTGATCTTTTGCAGATGTACATTTCTTTAATTTACCGCTTTCATAAAGATATATCCCACCCCTGACGGAAGATGGTTTGC
>DAOVJU010000082.1 GCA_030632095.1 Chlorobiota bacterium | reverse complement strand
ACCCCGTTTTTCCTTAAAAATAAGGATTATCGGGGTTTTTTATCAACTAGTTATTAACAAAAAAGCACTTATAATCAGCACTTTATGTTTTCATGTAGACCCTAAAATATTATTATGTCAAATGTATGAGGTCAGAAGTCAAATGTCAAATGTATGAAGTGATGTTAAGAATCTGAATAATTTCACTTTTTTTATGTCCACGTTTTTTATGTAAGCATTCCAGAGTCTAACATCGAAGCACAAAAGTTATCCGGAGTTTCCAAGGCTACAGACATATTTTAATTAATAAATTGCAACGTTATTAATTTAATATTCTCTATCAATCATTCTGAAATTACTTCTTTATAATACGATTATATCTTTATTAGTTAACATTTAACATTTGACATGAAATTTCTGACATTTGACATTATGGTCTTTTAAAACTATCTGCTACTATAAGATCCTTTGTACCATGTGTCCAGCTATAAAAACCTTCACCTGATTTTACTCCTAAATTACCTGCTCTAACCATATTTAACAATAACGGACACGGAGCATATTTATCTTTCCCCAAACCTTCATATAGTACATTCATGATGGAAAGGCAAACATCAAGTCCAATAAAATCAGCTAATTGAAATGGACCCATCGGATGTGCCATACCCAATTTCATAACAGTGTCTATTTCCTCTACCCCGGCAACACCTTCAGCCAGTGTAATAATAGCTTCGTTAATCATAGGCATCAATACCCTGTTTGCAACGAAACCAGGATAATCATTCACATCAACAGGCACTTTATGAAGTGTTTTAGAAGTTTCCATAATTGTTTTAGTTACCTCATCTGATGTTTTATAGCCTTTAATTATTTCAACCAGTTTCATTATTGGCACCGGGTTCATGAAATGCATTCCTATAACCTTTTCAGGACGATTAGTGACAGCTGCTATTTGAGTAATGGAAATAGATGATGTGTTTGTAGCCAAAATAGCTTCCGGTTTACATATTTCATCTAATTGTTTAAAGATATCAAGTTTTAAACCTGTATTTTCTGTTGCAGCTTCAATAACAAGATCTGCACCTGATACACCATCTTTTAAACTCGTGAAAGTGGTTATGTTAGACAATGTTTGTGTCTTAACATCTTCAGTGATTTTTTCCTTTTTAATAAGGCGGTCTAAATTTTTTGTAATTGTTGCAAGCGCTTTTTCCAAGGCTTTTTCATTTATGTCAATTACAGATACTTTATACCCGTTTTGTGCAAAAATATGCGCAATCCCATTACCCATTGTACCTGAACCAACAACTGCAATATTTTCCATAGTTTTTTGTATTAAAAGTTATTTATTAAATATATTAAATTGTTAAATGGCTAAATTGTTGTTATAATTTATTTATTATGAGGCAATAACAATATAACAATTTTCCAAAAACATTCATTAGCAGATTATTGAAATTTCTAAAGTATAATGCAAAATACAGCATTTTCGTTCATAAACTAATTAGAATCTGTCAATAAAGTCAAGTGTTTGGTTCAGAAAGTTCGCTATCAAGGCTTGCGAAATCTTGAAAATCAAGGAGTTTACTTTTGTAAATGACTGTTTTCAAGATGAGCGTATCGAAGATAGCGGACTTTATGGACAAACACTAATTAGTTCAGCATTTTCATGATTGCAAGAATAACATTCTCAGCACCTTCTCCTATTTGGGCAATATTGGAATCAATCATATAACAAGGAGAAGTTACTGTTTTATATTTTTCATCAACAACAACTTCACCATGCGATGTTGCAATATATTTTGCTCCAAGTTTTTTTGCAGCTCCTGCAGAAGGATCGCTTTCGCTGCCTAATGTTAATTTTGCATCTCCTAATACTTTTGCAAGAATTATGGGTGAAATACATAAGGCTCCTAACGGAATTTTTTGATCAACACTATCTTTAATTACTCGTTCAACCTCTTCATTTACAGAAAGGTTTTCACCGTCAAATGCAAATGTTGATAAATTTTTAGCCGCACCAAAACCTCCGGGGAATATTACAGCATCATAATCAGCTACATTAAGCTCATTCAATGGTTTAATATTTCCTCTTGCTATTCTGGCTGCTTCAACCATAACATTTCTGGTTTCGTTCATTTCTTCTCCTGTAATATGATTCACTACATGATGTTGTAGTATGTCCGGGGCAAAAACCTGGTATTCAGCACCTGCTTTCACAATTGCATACATAGTTAGTGTTGCTTCGTGTATTTCGGCTCCATCAAATACCCCGCACCCGGAAAGAATTACGGCAAATTTTTTTGATGTACTCATATCTTGATTGGTTTTATTGTTAGACAAGTCCCTAAGTTAAGTAAATTTAAAAAAAATTCTTATTTTAACTCACATATTAAACAAGTTTAATTCAAAGTTCGGATGAAAAGAGTATTTATTGCAGTAAAAGTTATATCTAATGAAAACACTTATGAAAAGTTGAGTTCCATAAGATCAAATTTGCATGATGAAAAAATTAAATGGGTTGATTTAGCAAACATGCATATTACATTGAAATTTTTTGGAGATACTCAAGAGGAAAAAATTCCAATCATCAATGAAGCAATAGTGAAAAATATTGAAAATAAATTTGCAGGTTTTTCATTTTTAGTAAAAGGGCTCGGCGTTTTTAAGAATATACATAACCCTCGTGTTTTATGGTTAGGTATTGTAAATAAAGATGATTTAAATGCATTAAATGATATTATTGAGAATTCTCTGTATAAAATTGGCTTTGATAAATCAGATAAAAAATTCTCCCCTCATCTGACTATTGGTAGAATAAAATACTTAAAAAACCGGAATAAGTTAAAAGAATTGCTTAATGTATACAATGAATATAAATTTCAGGAAGTGAAGGTTGATAAATTAATTATTTATGAAAGTGTTCTACAAAAAACCGGCCCTGTTTATAGTGAATTATATACAATTAAACTTGAATAATAAGTTGGAGGTTTCTTATAAACCCTAATTTATAATTTCGTTTACTTGCCGCTGGCTTCAAGAACAGTTTTAATGGTATAAATAAGGATTTTAAAATCTACGTATAATGACATATTTTCAATATAGATAATATCATATTTCAAACGGGCTATCATTTCATCAACATTTTCTGCATATCCATATTTTACCTGGCCCCAGGAGGTTATACCTGGCCTGACCTTTAGCAGATGCATATAATGTGGCGCTTTTTTTACTATTTGATCAATGTAAAACCTTCTTTCAGGACGTGGCCCTACCAGGGACATTTCACCCTTTACAACATTGTAAAACTGTGGTATTTCATCCAATCGCATTTTACGCATAAACCGCCCAAAGTTCGTAATACGTGAATCATTTTTACTCGATAATTCCGGCCCGTTTTTTTCAGATTCATTATGCATTGACCGGAACTTGTAAATAGTGAATGTATTTCCATATCTTCCAATTCTTTCATGTTTGTATAATATAGGGCCTTTAGAACTTGTTTTAACACCTATTGCCAGTGTTATGTAAACAGGAATAAACAATGCCATTACTATAATTGAAAGGCTAACATCAATTACCCTTTTTAAGTTTTCTTGCCAGGCCGGCATTAACTGATGTGAAATTTGTATTAATGGAGCTCCGAAAATTGATGACATTTTAACTGTTCCTGTCAGAATATCATATAAATCCGGTATTGCTTTAACAATAACATTTGTTTCTTCCAACAAGCCAATGATCTTTTCCAATTCTTTCTTTTCTGATGATTCAATTGCAATAATAACTTCGTTAATCTTCTTTGAATCAATAACTTTTTTTAAATCATTTACATTGCCTAAAAGCGGTAAATGTTTAGATAAATCAAATTGTCCTTCCTTATATACATTTAGAAAGCCACAAAAAATATTACCTGCTGATTTTGGCTGATTGTCAAAAGCAAGAAAGATCTCCTCTGCTTTTTTATATCCGCCAATAATTAGTGTTTTAAAACCAATAATTCTGTTTCTGATCTTATAAATTCCTGTCGAGGTTATAATTAAGCGAGGGATATAAGTAAATCCAAAATGCAAACTATAAAGTACAACGAAAGATAAATAGTAATTTTTATAACTTACTATTGTGTCATCAAGAATCAACGTAAAGAAAATGAAAAGAATCCCAATAAGTGAAATCAATAATGTTTCTCCAAATTCTTTTAACCTTGATTTTCTATAAACATTTTGATACTGACCTGTAATATAGTATAATAACAGCCAGCTTAATGGAATAATTACCAGGCCAATTAAATAACGCGTATCTAATATTACCGAAATATTTAATCCTAATTTATTTATTTCAATGTAATATTTCCTGAATATGAAAAATAATGTCCATGCAATGGAAGCGCTTAAATAATCAAACAAAATATATTTTAAGCTCTGGATTTTAGTATTCATTAAATTTTATCAACTTTATATTATCAAAATATATTTCAGCTTTATCCAAATCAACTATTTTCTCAGCCCTGATGTAAAAATTAAAATTAATTGCATTTGGTTGTTTTTGTAAAATACCGGTTAATTCAATATAAATTTTATTCCACTCATCAATTGGCTTAATATATATTACGTGTATTTTATCAACTGAGTTTATTTTATTAGAATAAATTCCAAAAGAAAAGTCATTATTACACAAATAATCCAGTTCTATAAATACAGCGCTTCCATTTCTTGGCAAATAATAACTAGGATTAAACTTTCCTTCATAAATGTAAACATCGTTTTCTAAATATATAGCACCACATTTATTTCCATAGATAGCTTGCAAACTATTTTCTAGTAAAATTGTATCACTGTTTGAAGTGGATTCAATATATAAGTGTGATAATTGCCCTCCTTCAAAATCCTGACCATAAATTTCACTATTAGCATCATAATCAAAACTCGGGATTAAAGCTGTAACTTCACCTATAGATTCAAGTTTTACTGTATATGTTGTATAAAATGGATATATTAACCTGTTCTCTACCATACCATTACCTTTTATACCCGCCCTTATTTGTAATTCTTGTCCGTTTTCAGCAATAACAGGAATCAATGCTGGAATTTCAAAAGCACCAATAACATTGCCATCAATATTTATCCATACATCTGTTATACCGTTTGACTGGATGTTATTGGAAACATATATTGTATCTATTTGAATATATGTTGGTGTTTTTTCTGGTGGATTAATAATTTCACAACTTGTTATAAGAAAAGAAAAGCATAGAAAAATATATAAATAATTTGCTCTCATTAATCTAAATTATGAAAACGCAAAAATAGAGATATTATTTTAAAAGGATGGCAAAACTATACCTGGTTTGAAGTTATTCGGATTTTTTCTCTGATTTTATTGATTATTTCTAAAGTTTTTACACCATTTTCCACACTTGTTGTAAAGGTTTTTTCATTTGATATGGCAGCATGAAATTCTGATAACTCAATCTTTTTTGAATTATATTGATTTAATAACTTTTTCTTTATAAATGAATTATGATTAACCCGATTTACCTTAATAGTTTTACTTATCAAATCAATTGTTGAAATATTTTGATGTTTGTAAAAAGACATTTCACATTTCCTGTTCCTTGAAACCATATTAACACTGAAAGTTACTATACTTCCATTGTCAAATTCCATGTTAATATTTGCAACATCAGACATTTCATTATATACAGACACTGTTTTTGCTGCAATACGCTTAACATTTCCCTTTATTAATTTTAAGAGTTGAAATATGAATTCAATAATAAATTCATTTAGAATATCAACTTTTATGTCTTTTTGCAATTTGTTGTGAATAATTATTTCAACCAATACCGGATTTTCAAATCCTTTATGTATGTTTTTAATACCTGTATAAAATGAATTTTTCAACCCTATTTCAAAAACAACATTTGCTTCAACAGCTAGTTTCAATAATTCTTGAGCTTCATAAAACTCTAGTTTATCTAAGGAATCAAAATAAACATGTTTGGAAGACTTTAATGCTTTTATTAAAGAATTAAATTGATCTTTTGTATAACCAATAAATAAGATACAATCACATTCTTGTATTAGCTCTTCATAAGTGCTGAAAATTCTAATTCCCTTTTGTCGTATTTGTAATTTTGAGAGGGTATAAATACCGCTAACAGTAAATATATTGGATTGGTTAATTATTTTCAGATAAGTTTGTATTTTTTCATGCCCTGTATGTATCCCAACATTTAACATATATGGTTTTTATACAAATTTATCTTTTTAATACAGAGCAGTCCTACAATATTCTGCTATTTTATTAACTAATTATTGTTAACAAATTAAAATAGTAGTTGAATTTGTTAAATAAAAAGTTGTTTTATTCATCCTGAATAATTACTATTAACCTGAGTTCGATATAAAATTATATTTACAGAAACCAAATAGAGGGTGAGATTTTGAGAATAAAACTTGAAAGAATAACGAGTTATTTTAAAACATTTTATTCTAAGAAGGTTACCCTCTATTTGGTTTCCCTTTGGGCATTCCGAGGTTTTCCATATGCTTCCCCATATTTTCTTGAATTAACCCGTTAGTTCTGCAAAAATCTGTGTTGCTTCTGAAAAACCTCGAAAAGCTGTATAATAATTTTATATCGAACTCAGGTTATTATTAGTCGTGTAGAAATTTGTAAATTTTAGAAAAAATAAGATTTATGAAAGCGTCAGGTTTAAAATAATTAACTTAGTAACAATTTTTTATAACGTTTGTTACTTAGATGAATGATACATTCAGACATAAAGGTTTGAGAAAAAAGTTAGTTGAAGGAATTTCTTATAAAGGAATTGAAGACAAACGTATTTTAGATGCTATAGGCAAAATTCCCCGTCATTTTTTCATGGATAGTACTTTCGATAATATTGCATACCAGGACAAGCCATTTCCCATTGGATCTGGTCAGACAATTTCTCAGCCTTATACAGTTGCTTTTCAAACCGAGTTATTGCAAATTACAAAAGGAGATAAAGTTCTTGAGATAGGAACAGGTTCAGGATATCAGGCTGCTGTTCTTCTTGAAATAGGAGCTAAAGTGTACACTATTGAAAGGCATCATGATTTATTTATTAAATCACAAAAATTACTTCATGAGTTGGGTTATCACCCAAATTCTTTTTACGGGGATGGATATATTGGTAAGGAAGCATTTAGCCCGTACGATAAAATATTAATAACTGCCGGAGCGCCAGAAATACCCGAAGAACTAATTAAACAATTAAAAATTGGTGGATACATGGTAGCGCCAATAGGCAAAAATATTCAAATCATGAAACGAATAACCAAACTCTCAGATGAAGAATATGATATTGAACGATTTGGGGAATTTGTTTTTGTACCTATGTTAAAAGGAAAAATAAATTAAAATCTTATTAAATACAAAAAAAATATGACCTTAGAGGAAAACCAAATATTACTTAATCCCAATAAACTTGTAAGGTATTTAAGAAAACCAGCTTCTGAATTTACCCGGGCAGATATTATAAAGTTTATTGAAGGGAACGATATAGAAATGCTTAACCTGAGATATGTTGGTGAAGATGGTAAATTAAAAATATTAAACTTTGTAACTAACAGTAAGGATCATCTAGAATCATTGTTGTCAACTGGTGAAAGGGTTGATGGTTCCAGTTTGTTCACATACATTGAAGCCGGATCAAGTGATTTATATGTAATCCCAAGATTCAAAACAGCTTTTTTAAATCCGTTTACTAAATTACCCACTCTGGATATTCTATGCTCATTTTATACCAGCGATGGACAACCTCTGGAAAGTGCACCTGAATATATATTAAAAAAGGCAGTTACTGAATTCAGAAAAAAGACGGGCCTTGATTTTAAAGCTATGGGAGAATTAGAGTATTATGTGATAAGTGAAGTAAATCAACTTTACCCGGCAGTTGATCAAAAGGGATACCACGCTTCACCACCTTTTACAAACTTTGATCATATACGCTTTGAAGCAATGAGTTTGATCTCGCAATGTGGAGGGCAAATAAAGTACGGCCACTCTGAAGTAGGTAATTTCACTGATGGGGATATTGCCTATGAGCAGCATGAAATAGAATTCTTACCTGTTGATGCAGAAGACGCTGTTGATCAGCTGGTTATATCTAAGTGGATATTGCGAATGCTGGGTGCAAAACGAGACGTAACTATCAGTTTTGCACCAAAAATTACAGTGGGTAAGGCTGGTAGCGGATTACATATTCATTTATTATTGGAAAAAGATGGTGAAAATGTAATGGTTGAAGGTGAAGGATTAAGCAAAACTGCTAAAAAAGCTATTGCCGGCATATTAGATTTGGCCGCACCTTTAACTGCCTTTGGGAACACAATACCAGTGTCATATCTAAGATTAGTTCCACACCAGGAAGCACCAACAAATATTTGCTGGGGTGACCGCAACAGGTCGGTTTTGATTCGTATTCCTCTGGGTTGGATTGCAAAAACAAGTATGATAAAAAATGCTAATCCACAGGAAAAAGACAAGGTACCATATGTTCCCGGAAAACAAACTATTGAATTACGTTCGGGTGATGGTTCTGCTGATTTGTACCATTTTATAGCCGGAATTATAATAGCAGCTCAACATGGACTTGAGATGAAAAACTCATTGAACAGGGCAGAAGAATTATATGTTGATGTAAACATTTTTGATGACGAAAACAAAGATAAACTTGAAAAGCTGGAACAACTTCCTACCTCTTGCTGGGAATCAGCTGAAACATTGGATAAATACCGCGATTACTTTGAGAAAAACGGAATTTTCCCTAAAGGAACTATAAACCGGTTTATAGATCACCTCAAATCATACAACGATAAAAATTTAAGTGAAGAACTCTACGGAAAAAAAGAAAAGATTAGAAAACTCGTTGACAAATATTTGCATTGCATGTAAATTTTGTTAAATATTTTATATCGATCTCAGGTTATTAATACTACTCAAAATCATCATATAACAAGTATTTCTTCCTGGTTTCTTTATAGGTAACAATATCTTTTTCCCAGCTTCTACAGATTTCTTCAATTGGAACACCTTTAATGATTTGCTCTTTCAACAATTCAGTACCAGCATGATGAGGAAAATATGCATTAAATACATCTATACCTTGCTTATTCAAATTAATGTATGAATTAATTAACCATTTTAGCTCTAATTGTGGATTTTCCAGAATTTTTAATGCTGCTTTATTTCCCAGGAAGAATCCACTGCATTTTTCTCCTTCAAATTTGGGATATTTACTTGCTCCCGGTATGCTAGCCGGTGTAAATGAATAATTACCACTACTGAATTTGGGATGGCCATAAATTTCAAACGGGTGTTTTGTACCCCTTCCGGCACTGATTGTTGTTCCTTCAAAAAGCCCTAATGATGGATACAAATAAACCGATGCCATAGTGGGTAAATTAGGTGATGGTTTAATGGGTAAAATATATCTGGATTTGTGGTTATAATTTTCACATTCAATGATTTGCATTTTACATTTTAATTCATTTTTCAGCCATCCTTCTCCGTTTATCATTCGTGCCATTTCTCCAATTGTCATTCCATGAACTATTGGTATTGGGTTCAAACCCATGAATGAACGGAAAGTTGTATCTAAAATTGGTCCGTCAATATAAAAACCATTCGGATTAGGGCGGTCAAGTATCATTAATCCCAAATTATTTTCAGCACAAGCTTCCATTACATATTGCAAGCTTGAAATATAAGTGTAGAACCTGACTCCAATATCCTGAATGTCAAATATTACCAAATCAATATCTTCTAAATCAACCGCGTTTGGCCTTTTATATTT
>DAOVJU010000169.1 GCA_030632095.1 Chlorobiota bacterium | reverse complement strand
TAATTGCTTCAAAAGCATTTGTATCCGAGAGTTCAAATACAAGCGGGAGTTGGATTTCGATAGTTCCTGATAATCCTGTCTCAATAAATGCAAATGAAGATTTCTTTGTACTTATAGGTGGAGCAAGAGGACCTCAAAGTTATTACATGGGAGTGGATACAGATGATCCTGATTTTCAATCATCATATACCGAAGACAATGGTAATAGATGGAACCCTTATTCAAATGATTATATGATAAGGACAAGAGTTCTTATTTCCGGCAACAAAAAATCATCTGTAATAAGCCCAAATACTAAGGGAAATACGGAGCAAAAAGATGTTGAACAATTTATCCAATTGGAAGAACTTGTAAGGCTTTATCCTAATCCTTCGAATGGGCAGGTTTATATTGAATCGGTAAATGAAGCTATAGTTACAATTGAAATACGAGATTTAAGTGGAAAAATTATTTTCCAAAAGCTTTCAGGTCTTGATTCATTGACTGAAATAATTGATTTGTTGGATAGTTCAAAAGGAATTTATATTGCTGTGATTAGAACAGAAAGTGATATTTATAATAAGAAATTCATAATAAATTAATTATTGTTTTAATAGAAAACCCTGGCAGCTAAATTGTCAGGGTTTTTTGCTATTTTAATTCTTTCCTATATTTACTATAATATTAAATAAACCAGAAAATTCATAAAAACAAATTAGCATAGTCTTTTATAATTCTGAATCAAAAAATCAATTGACCTTAATAGTAAGCTTGATTTCTTTGGTTTTTAGTATTTCAGGCTGGCCCGATGCAAAAATTGGTGTATTCGTAAATATCACCATTCTGATATTTCTGGCATTAAATTCAGGATTTGAGTGGATGGTTTAGGAAAAAGGGATAAGGCACAAGACAATTTCAATAAAAGAAATAATTTAAAATACCTATAATAAGGTATTGGATTGTAAAAAGAATATATGACATTTGTATTATGAAAATCTCAACAAGAGATATAATAAAAAAAATAGTTGCTATCATATTGATTGGCCTTTTTGCTATGTTTATAACCAATAAGGCTATATTTATGCATGTTCACAAATTAGATGATGGCAGTATTATTATTCATTCCCACCTATATAACAAGTCTGAAAATAAAGCACCTAATAAGACCCATCATCACAGCAAAACAGAATTGTTGTTTTTCCAAAGTTTTGAATTACTGTTTTTCTTTATTCTTACTACTGTTTTTTTTCATACAGTAATAAAAAAGTTTGAAGTTGCATCAAAAATTAAAAACTTTTATACAAAACAGTGTTTTAACTTATTTCAGGGAAGAGCCCCTCCTTTTTATTCCTACATCTAATTTATCCCGTATATATCAGTTGTTGTGGGTTTATTTTTTATGAGTTTTTTACTCATGGAGATTTCAATTCAATAGTCCTGTTCAATAAATACGGGAATAATACAATACAAATTTTAACACATTAATTATTAATAATCGTAATTGAAATAAGTATGTAATCATGGATACATTTAAATATTTATTAATCATATTGACATGTTTATTTTTCACATTCACTTCATGCGAAGAAGATGATGATAACAACAATCAAAATGACAATCAGGAACAATTTCAAAGTTTATATTCTCCTTATTTAATTTGTGGAAGCAAAAATCCCGGTGGTGTAGGTTTTGATTTTGAATATAATGGAGAAACAGGAGGTGCAAACAACCTCGATTCTTTAACAGTATCAGATTTTACCTATGATATAAAGATACGTACCATCAAAGTTGAAAAGCCCGACGGCAACCCTGGAGGAATGCCATACATAGCATTAGCTGCAAGTGCTGAAGCTATAAATTACAGTGCCGTTGACACCACCTGCAAAGGATATACGGCTTACCAAAATCTGACAAATGGCGATCTACAAACTATTAGCTTTGAATCTGATGATACAGGTTTTGATTTATCAGGTCTGACAACCGGAACAACAGGATATCCATTAATGTCAGAAGTTCAGGCGGAATATCAAAAACTGGTCATTGGAGATAAATGGAAAAATCCTGCAATGAATGATATTGCCGGTGATGAACCCGTATGGATAATTAAAACTATCGAAGGCCGCCTGGTAAAGCTGATTGTAACTGATTTTCCGGCTGACCCGGCGCCCACGGCAACAGGGTATGTAGCATTGGAATGGGATTTTGTGGATTAAAAAAATAGTAAAACCACATCGCTTTTTTAATTGTTCTTGCAGGTTTAGCATTTATGTTTTTAAAGTCGTGTAGTAAATAACATAAACTCGATATAAGAAAGATTATGTTTGTCTGAAAACCGATATTCTATGTTTAATTATATTTAAAGGAAAACCATAGAAAGTAGTTAACACTTTTAGTTATTAGTTTTTAGTTATAGTTTGGGTTACTGATTTCCAACTAAATAACCAAAACCAGAAACTATCAAAACTAAAACCACAAACTAATCAACTAATAACTAAAAAATAAATTGTAAACCGCAATATAAAAAATGCCAAATATTCTTATTATTTCATCCCATTTTTCCAAAATTCCATTATTCCAATTAAGTAATGCGATTACAGTATTATCAAAATCAGCAAATTGTTCAGTTTTCTTATATCGAACTGACGCTAAATCTAAAATTATTGTACTATGATATATAGAGGTAAACTCATTTTATCAGAATGTATATTGCTATTGTGTATTTTTCTTGTTTTCCAAAATAATGCTTTCTCACAAAGCTCACAAAAAATACGTGGTATGATATTGGATGCAGAAACCAAAATCCCTGTTGAATTTGTGAATGTATCAATTGTAAATACTTCAACAGGAGCAATATCCGGTAAATATGGGCGTTTTGAAGTTTTGATTAAAAATAACAGCAAAACAAAACTCGTATTTAGTCATATCAATTATTTCAAAAACGAAATGATTATAAGCGATTCTTTATTTTCAAAAGAAATAAAGATCTATTTAAAGTCTAAGATGGAAAAATTAAAAGATGTTGTTATTTCTGCATCGCTTTATGAACAACCATTGAACAAATTATCCAAATCGGCAGCCATTATTTCTAATCAGCAAATTGCTGATAATATGCAATCGAACATAACCGATGTGTTGGCTGCTACACCCGGTTTTACACAGGTGTGGGAATATCACTCACCCATACTTTTGCGAGGGATGAACTCAAAACGCCTGGTAATAATGAAAAATGGGAACAGGCGTATTGGAACATTTCCGGGCGGGTATTTTGGCCAGGATATGAATGTTTATGATACCAGGAAAGTGGAAATTATAAAAGGCCCCGGTTCTGTTATTTATGGTAGTGGTGCTATTTCAGGTATTATTAATATTATTAACCATGAACCTTTTGGTGATAAGGAAACAAATGCCAAAATATTATCAGGCTACGGCAGTAATAATAATGAATTTTTGGAAGTAGCCAGGGTTTGTCATAAAAGGAAGAATTTTGGAATTTCTATCAACGGAAAATACCGGAAAACTAATAATTATGTTTATGGTAACGGAGAAACAGCCGAAAACAGCGATGTGGAAGACCGTGACTTTTCCTTAAATACAGGTTATAAGTTTTCTGATAAATATAAAATAATTATTAATGCAAATTATCATTATGGTGATTGGGGTAAACCACGAGGCTTTAATGGACCTGCAAAAGCATTCACAGAAATCCGTAATTTGGAAAAGCGTTTTCATTCGGCAATCAGTTACACATATGCCCCAAAAGCTTTTGTAGAAGTTGTTAAATTCAATATCTATTACGATGATGGCTCCCGTGATTATTATAAATACAAGTATAGTACCGTTTCGGGTCTGGTTTCTTCCTTAGACCTGGTACATTACAAGGACAATTACGGTGGCGGGCAGTTATTCTCTATTCTTAAGCTTTCAGGGAACAACAAACTGACTACAGGCGTTGACGGGTACTTTTTCTTATTAGACAACCCAACGGATATTATTGATTATTACAATAATACTCAAGGGCAACTGGAGGGATATAAGAATGCCGGACAGCAAAATCTTGGAGCCTTTATTAATGATGAATGGGAACTGTCTGAAAAATTCCGTTTAATTACAGGTATTCGCTTTGATGCATCCACGGTAAATGAAGGACAGGCAAGCGGGCAGGATGAACGCTATGAAAATCGTACAACTTTTAGCGGGAATGCAGGCATGGTGTATTCGCCAAAATATAATATGCATTTGTCGCTGAATTTAGGCAGGGCTTTTAGAATGCCTACTGCAGAAGAATTATATACAGAAATCATCAGTTGCAAGGGTTCAAAAGTTGGAAACCCTGATTTGAAACCGGAATATAGCTGGAATGTTGACATGGGGTTCAGGGGATTTACGGATAGAAGCAAATTAAAATATGATATAGCCCTGTTTTACAATCGAATGGATGACTTTATAAATGAAACACCCGATACTGAACACAAGGACGTGGATTTCACATACAAAAACACAGATGCTAAAATTATGGGAAGTGAAATATCTGCTTCCTATCGTTTTAAGAACGTATTTAAACCTTCTAATAATTTATATGCAGGTATAGGCGGAGCATACGTGCATGGCATTGATATGTTCATTGATGAAAGCAATGCACCACTATTTGGTATTCCACCTTTAAAAATGACAGGGGATTTGAAATATTATGGATTATTAAACCGCAAATGGTTAACCGGGTATAATATTAAAGTTGAAACCGAATATGCTTCAGCACAAAACCGAATAGCAGAAATACCGGAAGGAACTGATGGCGGACCCTGGGGTTATATACCATCTGAACCTCATACAGTTCTAAATTTTTCTTTGGGTTTAAATTCCAATGCATTGCCCGGTTATCCCAAGTTCAGGTTAGTGGTAAAAAACATATTGGATACCGATTATCAGCCATTCGGCTCATATATTCCGGCAATGGGAAGAAATATAAAAATGGTTGTATTATTTACTATTTAGAGTTTTAGTGCTAGCTGATTATTTTAAATATCTAAAAGTCATATCTAGTTAGATAGTAAAATGTTCCTTTTATTGTTTTACTATCAGATTGTATCCCACTTCCAGGTGTGCCGGAGCCATAATAATAAAACTCAAATTTTCCCGAAAGTTTTTCATCATCCGTTTTAAGAAATTTTACGAAGGCATAATCAGCTTCAACATAATAATTATAATCATTTTCAAGATTAATAAAGTATGCTTCTGCATTATATAAACTTCCTACCGTAATGTTGTTATAATCTGGATATATGACTATGTCTAATGCATAATTGAAATTTCTATCAATAATTACAATTTCTGTTCCATAATAATAAAAATAACTACTTAAATCAATCCAAAATGCATAACCTGCAGAGTATGATTTATTATCCATTTCAAAATAACAACTACCATTTGGCAATTCAATTTCTTCATAGCTAATAAAATGGTTTCCGGTTTCATCTGAAACAAATACTATACCATCAGAATTACTTATAAAATCAAAATAATGATCATGCTCTATAAACTCATTTGTAGCATTATCTTCTATAAAACCTTTTTTCTCCCCAATGTCAGAGTTTTTATGTAAAGTGTCTTCATCATCCTTATTGCATGATAACAATACCAATAATATAAATGAACAATTTAATATTAATCTTTTCATATCTTTTTAAAACCAAAAACCTAATCTGATAGCACTATTTACATTAATCCCTCTTTCTTTATCTAATTCTTCAGGATCTAATACAAGATCAATATTGTCAGTAATATTCTTTTCTGTTATTTCTAAATCTTTCACTCGTACACTTCCTATACCAAATTCAACACCCATATACAAATGTTTGGTTATGTAAACATCTGTTCCAAGAATAACATTTAAGCCCATTTTCACATACGCTCTTTCACTACCATATATCCAGCAATTTTCATATTCATATTTTTCTTTAGTATGACTATATGTATATATATCGTTAACATAGTCATAGTTAGATTCTATATCATAATCAATTACAGAACCTTTTGATTTTTTACTTACATATAAAAATTCCATACCTACATATGGTGATATTCTTTTACAATTAGCAAAATGATATTCAATTCCAGGATGTATTCCAAATATATTGTAAGAATTCTCATACACATTATTTGGTGCTTGATATTCTATATCTCCTGATGAATAATCTAATACAATATTTACACTTTCATCTTTATCTATTTTCGATGAATAATCAAAGCCCATTCGTAATGCCATTTTATCGCTAAAAAAGTAACGCCCTCTTAAATACGATAAGTTTATTGGAGAGAAAGGATCGTTAGGATAAAAACTAACTTCAAATGAGATATTGTTCTTTTCCGGTTTAAAATTCTGATCAGTTTCTTGTGCATACAAAGAAACACCAATAAATACTAGTAAAATAAAACTTAATTTTTTCATGATTTTCTACCTAAATAATTAATTAATAACATAATGCTCAAAAGTAGTATTTTTATTAATAACGGTAACAGATAAGAAATATTTGAAAATCTTACTAATTTTTTTCAATTTAATATTTTCGGATAATAGTTATTCAAATGCTTAATAAACTTTATTAAATTTATAAATAATTCTATGATAATCCTTCTGAAAAAAGTATAATCAATTAATAAAATGAATAACACAATTGCTAATTTAATAATGGCCCCATGGATAACCAATGTTATTTATACAGCTATCCGGTTGAAAATATTTACGGTTATTTCCAAAGAAGAAATGACTGCTGAAGAAATTGCTTCAAAATCAGGTACTATCACCAATTTTTTAATTCCACTATTAAATGCATGTGAAAAATTAGACCTTTTACAGTCAAGTAGTGGCAAATTTATTAATTCACATATTAGTCAATTATATCTTGTTGAAGGGCAACCACGGTATGTGGGAGATTTAATTGAGCTACAGTACAATGAATCAAAACAATGGGATAAACTTTTTGATATTATTCTGGAAAGCGATTCAAAAAAAGAAGAAAAAAATAAAGAAGAAAATAAATAGCCGAAATAGTTCTAAAAAATGCATGGGATTGTCTTAAATACGATGGAAAATTAATCCTGAGTTTGACACTTAACCGTTCTTCTCCGCTCTACAACCCGCATAGAATGGGGGTTATTGTTCCGGAATCTTAAAATGTGTAGTGCGAAAAAATATTGGATTTTTCGTTTTTTTTT
>DAOVJU010000335.1 GCA_030632095.1 Chlorobiota bacterium | reverse complement strand
TACCCGGTCTTTGAAGCGGTAAAGTACCAATGAACTGAATTGAATTTTCAAGGTCATCAGCATCCATTAAAATAGGTTTATATTCGGTTTCAAAATCTTCCCAGGATTCAATCGGGCAAGCGGTTACCCCAATAATAATCAAGCCCAGAAAAATCAATTGCTTTAACTCACTGGAAATACTTTTTATTCTTTTATTTGATTTTAGTTTCATGTTTAATCAATTAATTAACTATATACATTCATTTCTTATGGATATAAAAATCCTATTATGCAATGCATCTAACTTTTATTACTTATTATTACCCGCAAAAACAGTTAATAATTTGCCCTGATAAGCGCTTTATGTAATATTATAAGTAAAAAATCTGATTCTTTAACTTATCGAAATATTTAACTATTTACTACAACCAATAGATGAACCTGGTATAAAAAAGGTTGCTAAAGCAAGTTTGAATTTCTGTTAATTGACTATTAATTAACGAATTATGATGATGGATTATTTTGCACATCAGATTTGGGTATACGACAAATTTCACTTTTCGTGATTTTTTGTGACTTTGTGCAGCACCGTTCACCGGTGGCCAAAGCCTTTGGCAAAGGACTCGGCAAGCCTTACGCTTGCGCTGAATCTTCAGCATAGTCGGATGGCGGATGGTTTTAGTGGCAGAAAAAAATAGCCACCAAGACTCTAAAACCATCGGCCGCCATAGGCTTGCCGATGGCACTGCACAAAATTTCACAAAGAAAGGATTAAATTCTATTATGAGGTACTATAAAAAAATTATAACAATAAGATTTTTAAAGTTTTTTTCTAATATTACATTATAATTCAAGTCCCGAAGGGACGTACAATTAATAACCCTCGACGAAGTCGGGGGTATTAATAAAAATATGAAAGCAAGCCTGAAGGGCTTGAATAACAAATCTAAAATATATAATATGTCAACTTATACACAGATTTTATATCAAATAGTTTTCTCAACAAAAAGACATGAAAAAACACTCTATGAAAAAGACAGAGAAAAGCTTTTTCAATATATATGGGGTATAATGAAAAATAGAAAATGCCATCTATACAGAATAAACGGAGTTGAAGATCATATCCATATTTTAACAAGTCTTCATCCTACAATTGCTCTTTCTGATTTAATAAAAGACACTAAACTAGCTTGTTCGAAAATGATCAAGGAAAATAATATTTTCCCTTTATTTCAAGGATGGCAAGATGGTTATGGAGCCTTTACTTACTCTATTGATGCAAAAGAGAACCTGATTGAATATATTAAGAATCAAAAAGCACACCATAAAAAAGAGAGTTTTATCGAAGAATACAAAAGATTTCTAAAAGAGAATAAAATTGATTTTGACGAAAAATATTTATTGTAACTTAAATTAAACCCTTTTAGGGTTTTGGTTTACATACTATTAACACCCTGCATTGCATACAGGGTTATTTACTGTACGTCCCTATGGGGACTTTTTTAAAAAAATTCCTCGATTCAATTTAATTAAAATATTTGCTGGATAATATGAAAACTTTTTCAGCACCTTATAATAGGATTTAGCCAAAGAAAGGCGAAAACCAATTCAATGTTCATTCTTTTTAAATGCATTTTTCAGATCAATGCAATCTGTTTTTTAAGCCATTGGTAATCTTAGCATGATTTTCTTTAAGATGGTTTAACATTTCTTTTGACAAAAGGCTATAAAATACCGGGACAATAATAAGTGTTAGTATAGTTGAAACCAATAATCCGCCAATAATAGTCCATCCCATAGGAGCCCACAGTGTACCTCCACGCAATGTTAAGGGTAAAAGCCCGCCAATGGTTGTTAAAGTTGTAAGGATAATTGGAGTAAATCTTGTTTCACAGGCTTTTTTCAGTGCCGGGAACATAGCCATTCCTCTATCTATTAATTTATTTGTATAGTCGACCAGGATTATTGAATTATTAATTACAATTCCAACTAAACTGATAAAGCCAATAAAAGCAGTGAAGGAAAAAGAATTACCTGTTATTAACAATGCCCAGACCATTCCTATTGCTGCAAACGGAAAAGCAATAAAAATTATTAATGGCTGTGTAAATGATCTGAATTGTAATACCAGGACTGCAAAAATTGATATTATGGCAATAACAATAGCTGTCATCATCCCGCCGAAAGTTTCGCTTCGGTTTTCAATTTCACCACCAATCCGGTAATTATAGTTTTTAGGGAAAGGATATTCATCCAGTTGCTGAACAATAGGATTCATAATTTCATCTATATTGGCACCTTTTACCAAATCGGCTGTAATTAGTCCTGTCCGTGTTAAATTATATTTATTGATCAAGCCTGGTGCTAACTTAAATTCAATTTTTGCTAACTGGCTAATTGGTATTAATCTTCCTGATAATGACTTTACATAAATTTTATCAAAATCAGAAACCTTAATTTCTTCTTCAAAAGGCAATCGTAATACAATATCATATTCATCGCCTTTTTTGTCACGATATTTTGACACTGAAACCCCATTTATAGCAGTACGGATTGTCTTATCAATTTCATATATAGGGACACCATATATGCCGGCTTTTTCTTTATTGATATTGAAAAATATATCGGTTCGTTGTTTTGCCAGGCGATTGTTAATGTTTATTGTGCCATCAGATTCACGAACCATTTCTTCAACATCATTTGCAATTTTTTTAAGTACATCCAGTTCATTGCCTAAAATGTAAATCATAATGGGAGCATCAACCGGAACACCTTGTTCAAACTCTTTTATATTGATTTCAGCACCCGGATATTTCCTGAATTCTGTCCGTAATTTGTCAATTAGCCTGTCAAATTCGTCAATTTCATATCTTTTACACTGAACAAAAATATCAGCAAAGTTCTTTGTATAGCTTTTTGACATTACATTGTAATAAATGCGGGGATTACCATGTCCGATATTTGTTGCATAAAACTTAACCAGTTCGGTAGTATCAAGAACTGATTCAACATATCGTGCAGCTTCATCGGTTTTTCCCAGATTTGTTCCTTCAGGTGTATTAATACGAATTATAAATTGAGGTTTCTCAGCTTTTGGGAAAAAACTTATTCCAACGTATTTGAAGAAATAACCAGAAACAGCCAGTGCAATTACTGCCAGAAAGATAACTAACCCTTTGTTGCTTAATGAAAAATCTAGTGTTCTTCTATAAGGCCCTTCAATAAATCCCTTAAGCGAATTACTAAATGATTTTTTAGCCTTTTGGATATTATCTTTTGCTTTCAATGTTCTGCTTGCGATTAACGGTATTAAAGTGAGCGCTATAAATAATGAAATACTTAATGTTGCAAAAATTGTTACCGGCATACTCCGTATAAATTTACCAGCTTTATCAGGCATTGCTATAATCGGCACAAATGCCAACAATGTTGTTACCGTTGCACTAACAACCGGCCAGCCAATTTCTTTTGTTCCCTCAATTGCAGCTTCCCTCGGCTTTTTCCCCAATGCTATAAACCGGTTAATATTTTCAATAACTACAATTGAATTATCAACAAGTAACCCTAATGCAACCACTAAGCCGGCTATCGAAATTTGTTCCATTCCAAATCCGGCAAAATCAACGAAAGCAAGACCTATTAAATTTGATAGCGGAATAGCAATGATTACTATTAAAGCAGATTTAAAACCCAATACAAACAAAATAATAAAACCAACAAGTGCAATCCCCTGCAGTAAATTACTAATAAACCCGTTTATTTTTTCATCAACCTCGTTGGTTTGATTAAAAACATAGAACATGGAGTATTCTTTATCCAGGCCATTTTCAAATTCTTTTATTATTGGTTCAATGCGTTCATTAATATTGAAGATATTTAAACCTTCTTTCTGCATTACAGTAATGAAAATTGACCTTTCCCCATTATACCGGGCAAAATAATTTATGTCTTTGTACCTATATTCAACTTTTGCAATATTTTTCAAATATATAAGCCTGCCCATATAAGAATTTACTACTGTATTTTTGATTTCTTCAATATTATTGTAAGAACCACTCGTCTTAATTCCAAAGTAATTAGCACCTAAATTTATTGTCCCTCCCGGAATATTGGCATTATTGCTATTAATAGCATTTGCAATATGATCAATAGAAATATTCATTTTTGCCATTTTTTCCAGATCAAGCGATACGCGTATTTCCTGTTCGGGGAATGCATGGATTTCAACTTTACGGACTCCCGATATTTTATTGAGTTCCTTTTTCAGATCTTCAGCTTTGTTTTCCATTTCAAAATATTCTGCATTTTCTGAAACAAGGGCAATTTGGAGCATTGCTACATCAGATGATTTCCATTGCTGGGTTTGGAGGCTGTAAATCTCTTGTGGAAGATCGTTTTTTACTGAGTTAACCTTTTGTACAAGTTCATCATACTTTTCTTTTGCATCTGTGCCAAAAAGAAACTCAACACTTATAATTGCTATTCCATCTCTAAGGTTTGTTTCAATCACCTTAATATCTTCCAGTTCATTAATTGATTCTTCAAGTGGATTTGCAATGAGTTGCTCCATATCTAAAGGGCTTGCTCCAGGATATACTACATAGATTGTTCCCCCGGGAATTGTCATCTCGGGATTTTCCATACGTGGCATATTCAGGAAAGAGGAAACACCTAAAATTGTTAACAATAGAAATACAAGAATTGTAAACTGGTAATTATCGATTGATATACGGGGAAGTTTCATT
>DAOVJU010000546.1 GCA_030632095.1 Chlorobiota bacterium | reverse complement strand
CAAATTCTCAGTTATGGAAAGTGAGCGTGAAGCAAAGTCAATAGCAAATAAACGCGAACAATTACAAAGGGAACAAGGATTAAGAACACAAAAACATATTACACTTGATGAAATTGGCAGACGAATAGCTATTGGAAATTTTCAGGAGCTTAATATCATTGTTAAGGGTGATGTTGATGGATCAATAGAAGCCCTGTCAGATTCTTTGATTAAGCTATCAACCGATGAAATACAAGTTAATGTAATTCACAAATCAGTTGGAGCGATTTCAGAAACTGACGTAATGCTAGCAATGGCTTCAAATGCTGTTATTATTGGATTCCAGGTGAGGCCTGCGATGGGGGCTAGAAAACTTGCTGAAAAAGAAGAAATTGATATCAGGTTGTATTCTATCATTTACGATGCTATAAATGAACTTAAAGATGCAATGGAAGGTATGTTAATGCCCGACATTAAAGAAGAAATTGTTGCCACACTTGAAATCCGGGAAACATTTAAAATTACAAAAGTGGGAACAATTGCAGGGTGTATAGTAAAAGAGGGAAAAATTAAGCGTAATACCAGTATTAGGATAATTAGAGATGGAATTGTTGTATATACCGGTGAATTAGGGTCTTTAAAACGATTTAAAGATGATGTAAAAGAGGTGACTTCCGGATATGAGTGTGGATTGAATATTGCTAACTTTAACGATATTAAAGTTGATGATATTATTGAAGGCTATGAAGAAGTTGAAGTTCAGAGAAAATTATAAAGTTTAAAATAAGGAGTTGTTTTCTAATTGATCAGTATAGCCTGTATCTTCCAATAAATTATTTTCACGTGAAGCTAATACTGCCAATTGGTCGCAGCGTTCATTTTCCGGATTATCGGCATGTCCCTTAATCCAGATAAATCTGACATTATGTTTTCTAAATATCTTTAAAAACCTTATCCAGAGATCAGGATTCTTTTTTTTCTTAAATTTTTTCTTTTCCCAATCAAAAACCCACTTTTTTTCAACAGCATCAGCAACATATTTTGAGTCGGTATAAACAGTAACTTTACTTCCCTTCTGTTTCAATGTTTCTAACGCCACAATAACAGCTAAAAGCTCCATACGATTATTCGTGGTTAGCCTATAACCTTGCGAGAGTTCCTTACGGTGTTGTCCTGATTTTAAAACAATTCCATAACCGCCAGGGCCTGGATTTCCGCTTGCAGCACCATCTGTATATACAATTATGCTAGGCATAGTTCAAATGTTCTATTGTTCGGTTTAACTATTTGCCAAAACTTATTGAGAAGTTACGAGATTTATAATCTATCATTTAACAGATATAATTTCTCAACCTTTTCCAACATTACTCAAATCAATTCCGGTATTCGACAGAAAAAGCTTTATGGAAATAGCAATTAGAATAATACCAAAAATTTTCTTTAATATGAGTATACCACCACGGCCAAGTATTTTTTCAAAAAACCGGGTTGATTTTAATACGAAATACACCAAAACCATGTTGAAGAATAGAGCTATAAATATGTTTATATCATGATATTCTGCTTTCAGTGATAACAAAGATGTTATTGACCCGGCTCCTGCAACTAAAGGAAATGCAATTGGAACTATTGATGCTCCTTCAGGACTGTCATTTTTGAAAAATGCAACTCCTAATACCATTTCTAATCCCAGTAAAAAAAGGATAACTGCGCCGGCTATTGCAAACGAAGCTATGTCTACTCCAAACAAACCCAATAAAGGCTTACCGATAAATAAGAACATTGACATTATAATAAAAGCAACCAATGTAGCTTTAAGTGCTTCAATTTTTCCGCCTTTATCTTTAATCCCGATGATTATTGGTATTGAACCAGTGATGTCAATAACAGCAAATAAAACCATAAACACTGAAAATATCTGAATTAAATCTATGTTCATAATTGATGAAAATTAAATTTATTAGTAACTACTCAGTGCCTTAAGTTTAAAGTGCCTGGAATACTTAGAGTGCCTATAATACTTAGAGTTTCTGAGTTTTGGTTTCGTATTAATTTATATAAAAATAGCATGGATTTCATTCGCTTCTGCCATAATTAATTTAAAACTCTATTAATCTGTTAATACTTCTTTGTTCGCAGGTTCCCGGCTAATTGAAGGATTCAAGTCATCCTTATGAGTAACAAGAGTCATTTCGTCAACCAGGTGTTTTGCTCCGGAAAGTTTATCAATAACCAGAAGTACATAACGAATATCTACATTGATACAACGTTGTAGTGCTGGTTCAAAAGTTATATCACCACTCATTGCTTCCCAGTTTCCATCAAAAGCAATGCCAATAAGTTCCCCATTCCCGTTTATTACCGGACTACCTGAATTTCCCCCGGTAATATCATTATTTGTTGTAAAGCAAACCTTCATAATATCGCCTTCACCATATATTCCATAGTCTTTATTTTCATAAATTTTTTCGAGTTTAGCAGGCACATCAAAGAAATTTTCCCCTGAAGGATCATCCTTTTCCATAACTCCTTTTAAGGTTGTAAAATAATTATAATGAACTGCATCGGCAGGATAATAATCACAAACAGTTCCATATGTAATACGCATGGTGGAGTTTGCATCCGGATAAAATGTCTTTTCCGGCTTCATCTCCATCAAACCGGCTAAAAACAAACGTTCTCCTTTTCTTCTATCAT
>DAOVJU010000122.1 GCA_030632095.1 Chlorobiota bacterium | reverse complement strand
CGACTCAATTTTTTATTTTAATAATATTAAAAATCAGGTTCAATATTTTATATGTTTCCTATAAAAATGTTGTACAACGACCGAAATAAAACTTGTGCTGCGTTGGGCTTGTGCTTCGGAGCATTGGTTTTATTTTTTTGTTGGCAACTGGCTTTCATCCTGTTTCATTCATTTTTATTGGATTTTGTCGACAATCGAAAACATTTGCAATTTCAATTCGATTCTTACTCTTATTAATCCAATAAATAATCTTATAATTTTTGAAAACCAAATATCTGAAATCTTGTGGTCGATCGTTTAAAAGTTCTTCTTTTTGTCCAATATAAGGATTTTTATTAAGTCCAATAGTCTTATCTACAATCCCTGTTACTAATTTTAAAGCTAGAGGAATACTGGCTTTCGTTTTGTAATAATTAAAGATGTCATCCAATTTGTTCTCCGCAAATTGAGTCCAATAAACAGTTAAATCCATTTCTTAGTTTTGGATTTTAAATCAGTAGCTTTAATAATTCTGTCATTTTCCGAATCCTCAAGTGCCTGATCAATTTCGTCATTAAATTGTTTCAAGTCCATTGGTTTTAGGTTCTTCTCAAACAGTTCTGATTTTCGTTTCTGTAGCATTTTTTCCAATCCGTTAATTATCTCTTCACTTTGTAGTCGAAGAAATTCCTGAACAAATGCTATTTTTCTTGTCTGCAAATCCATTCCTTATTGCTTTTCTTCAAATTTACGACTTTTAATTTAATTTGCAATTATGTTTTGGAGGTGAATATGTGTGGTAACGTTTGCGCTAAAAATTGTAGCGGTTTAAGTTCGTAATCTCTTTTCATACCGCAAGATAATTATTTTAACAATTCTGTCGTAACAATTTGCATTTCAACCCGCTATTGTTTTTAACGCCTTGTTGTAAGTTGGCCAATATTTTCATCTTGTCCAATCCGTAATTAAATATATTTTCTCACTATTATCTCCAATTGTGTTTTCTAATTCAAGATGATTCGGAGTATCCCCTGTATAGAGATAATAATCATTTTTCAAAAGTATCTCCTCATGAAAATAAATTGTACTAGAATTATTTCCTTTTATCCAAAAGTTGAAAGTATGACGAACTTGGTTTAAGGGTCCAAAACCTAATTCTTCAATAATGATAGTAGAATCAAAAATTAGTGAATCATTAATTTCAAAAGTTATTTTCGGAATCATTTTTTGAAAGTTCAAAGAATCATATCCATTAAAATATTCAAAAACTAGATTTATTGTATCCTCAAGAATACTATAATCAGGAATATTTTCGAAGAAATATCCAAAGATTATTAATTTTTCTGCTATTGGTGGAATATCGATTTCCAGATTTCCAAAATATTTTTCATCATTAAATCCTATTGCATTTAATTTGATTTTTGAATTATCTTCTATATCAAATATATGATCAATGTAATTTTTATCTTTTGGACGATAAATTATATTTTCACCCACAAACCATTCCGACCAACTTAACTTTTCATCTACCGACAGTATTACTTTAACAGGCGAAATATCATTTAATAACTCATAATTTATTGTAATTTCAATTTCATTCTCTTCCTTTTTACAATTTGAAAAAATTAATCCTATCAAAATCAATGTTATAATGTGTAATTTATTCATTATTCGGGTTTTTAATATTGGCTTACTTACAACGTAAGAATAAAGGTAATGTTACCTTTATTTTACGTATATAAAACACTACTAAAATCACTGTTAACCAGTAACTTAATCCTGTAATCAGATGATTTTATTGTGTGAATTAATTTTTGTTTCATATTTTATTTGCTTCAACCAAATGTACTAATAACAGCTAAATGTTCAAGCCATCTAAAGGGCTTTTAATTATAATTGAATAATCTTTGTATTATGTTTTCGAATATATGTCCTAATAATTTGCTGTACTTCCCTGTTATCTGGATAAGATTTAACGCAATCCAATACAAAATCCAGATTACTGTTGTCCGGATTGTTATCTAAATAGCCAAAACCTATATATTTTCCGTTTTGAACTAACACAACTGATTTTTCGTCTTCATTTCTACCATCATCAATTACCAAAAAATTCCTGTTTTCAAAAGTATACTTATCAATAAGTTTTTGCGCTCTCACGTTATAACTTCCTTTATCCTCCTCTCCTATGCATGCGCCATTGCATTCCATAATCTCATAATGAAAACATGCTCCATTGGTTTTATATAGTCCACAAAGTTTTTGACAAAGAATATACTCTTCAATGTATTTATATAATTTTCGTTTTCCTTCTGCCTGTGATGAAAATGATGTTAATGGTAATGCCTCTTTATTGTTCTTTTCTATTGAGAAATTTATATATCCATTTTCATCAATATGATAATATAAGCCATAGGTAAAAATTGATCTTCGCTGTGTACGATTAAAGACAGGCTTGTTCTTCTTTATCTCATCCGATTCTAAAAGCATAGCTATCAACTCACTTCCGGTTAATTCATAACTAATATCGGCAATCTGTAACTTCATTTCAATGGCCTTTTTGCTTTTATTGTTGCTGAAATGCTGAATTATCCTGCTATGTATATTTTTACTTTTACCAATATAAATGAGTTCATTTTTATCGCTATAGAAATAATAAACTCCGGCTACTTCCGGTAAATCTTTGACTTTTTGCGGATCAAGGTTTGGGTGGATTTCTGCCAGGTAATTTCCCGACAGTTTTGGATTAGAAATAATTTCATCTTCATTTATCTCCAAAAGAATTTCAAAGAGTTTAACCGTTGCCAGGGCATCACCGGCAGCCCTGTGCCTTCCATTAATTTTTATTCCAATTTCGTTGCAAAGATTGCCCAAACTATAAGATCTTTTTCCGGGAATTAACTTTCGGCTTAACTGAATAGTACAGAGTTTATCACGGTTATAATTGTAACCCAATTGTTTGTACTCGTTTTTTACGAAGTTATAATCGAAACTAACATTGTGCGCAACAAATATTTTATTTTCAGTAAGTTCTACAATTCGTTTAGCAACTTCATAAAACTTTGGTGCACGCGAAACCATTTCGTTATCAATCCCGGTAAGTTGTGTTATGTAGTATGGAATCTTTTTTTCAGGATTTATCAGAGTTACAAATTCGTCAGTAACTTTTTGCCCGTCATGAATAAATATAGCTATTTCAGTAATTTTTTCATTCCTGGGGCTTCCACCCGTGGTTTCAATATCAATAATAGCGTACATACAGAAATAATGGAAACATAGTAATAAATAGTACTTGTTAATTAGTCTGTCCATAAAGTCCGATTTCGTCGTTATGCTTGCCTTCAAAATGGTCATTTACAAAAGTAAACTCCTATTTTTCAGGCTTCGCAAGCCTAGAACTCGAACTTTCTGAACAAACTCTTGACTTTATAGACACGCACTAATTAGTCTGTCTATAAACTTAGTTTTCAGCTATAAATATGAAAATCACAAGCTTCAAGCACCAAACTACAAATAAATCACAATGCTCTAAAACTCAATGCCCTAAACTGTTTCGGTCATTTGATATTTGAAGTTTTGAAATTATTTGTTATTTGAAATTTATGATTTGGTGCTTTATTTATAAAAATCTTTGACTTTATAAACAAACACTAATTACTATACTTATAGTTCAAAAAAATCTTTACCGAAAGATAACTAAAATTTTCTGTGATTTTAAGATAAAAAAAAAGGAAAAGGGCTTTTATATTATCGTTTTCTGATGACAACAGAAACAACCAATAGAAAATTAATTTAGCCCTTTTCCTTAATATTCGAATTTAGTACAGGATTATTCTTTTTCTGAACCCTTATCTTTTTCATTATTCACATATTCATCAAAAGCCTTTTCACCTTCATCTTCCCAGAATTTATCAAAATGGCGCCACTTTTTATGATGTTCACTTTTTGTTTCACGGAAAGGCGGCCTGCTAAATCTTCTTGATGGAGAATATGGCCTTTTATCGTGATGATGCTTAAAACTACCGAAGATAATCCTGGCTAGTAAAACTATTCCAAATGCATGCCAGAAAGTGATGGTTGCCAGTCCGAAAATTTCAGGCATAATCCAGTTCCATAACAGCATAACAACATAACCTAATACAAAGGCCAACGCGGCTGCCCCAATAATTCCGAGTATTACCCATCCTATAATTCTAAATATCCAGAATGGTTTATTTCTATATTCTCTCATATACGCTCTTGTTATCATAATAACCTCCTTTTTATTTGTTTATTTGTTTATTTGTTTATTTGTTTATTTGTTCATTATTTGTTTTAATTTGTTTATTGCTCTGTGTTTTCTCGATAGTAAAGTTCCAATTGGTACATTCCATCGTTCTGATAATTCTTCAAATGAAATGCCTTCGTATTCGGTTTCAAAAATTACTGCTTGCTGATCAGGTTTCAATTGTTCCAATGCTTTTCTCAAACTATTTTTAAGTTCGGATCTTTTAAGTTCATTTTCCTCATCAACAATCTCATCCATTAAATCTTTTAACAAATAATTATTTTCATTTTCATCAATAAAATTCTCAATTGGAATATCCTTCACTGGTTTACGTTGATAATCAATTATCTTATTTCGTATAGATCTATATAAATAGCCAGCTATATTTTCTATCGGACTATCAAAGTCCAGCTTGTCAAAAATATTAAGCGCCACATCCTGTATGATATCTTCCGGTTCAATACCATACGTCCTGGTGTCTATGTATTTATAAATATAGTTCACAAGCTTATTGTATTCTTTTGCAAAAAATTCCTTATAACTTTTTCTATGGTCATTATTTGCTGTCATATTATTTAAGACGAGGAAATTTTGAAATATTGCACTTTGATTTCATATAAAATGAAGTTTATTAAAGAGTTTACCAAAATGCCTGGCATGGAGATGCTGAAATAATTCCGAAAGCTTTCGGAACAGGATGACGAAAATAAGTTTTAAGCTTGATTTGGTACTATTCTCTTTCTACTTTATAACCTTTACTAATCCATTCCTGAATTCCACCTTTTAGATTGAATACATTATCCGGATTTCTCACTTTTTGAAAATACTCAACAACCGCGGAACTTTTAACACCAATTTCACACATTATTACCACGGTTTTATCTTTTTGGATTAATTCAGGCTGGTTAAATAAATCATCTACCGAAATTAAAATGCCTCCAATATTATGACTTGTATATTCTTGTTTGGAACGAACATCATAGATAATCAAATCTTCTTTATTTTCCAGCCTTTGTTTTAGATCTTCAACATGAATTTCATTAATACCATTTTCTGAATCCAATTCACAAAAATCACCATATTCACCAAGCTCTTTTATTTCAGGCGATTCAGTATCTTTCTCAAAAGATATTACATCAGTTTTAAAAGATAAAGCATCTATCTGGAATAATTTTCCTGAAAGCACATCACCATTTTCAATTATTATCTTTATAGTTTCACTTGCTTGCATGGTACCTATAATTCCGGGGATTACTCCAATAACACCAATTGTAGAACAATTTGGAATTTCATTATCTACCGGTTGTTCGGGAAAAAGACAGCGATATGTTGGCCCGTTTTTATAATTGAATACGGAAACCTGGCCCATAAACTTGTAAATAGCTCCAAAAACCAGCGGTTTATTTAGAATTATGCAAGCATCATTTACTAAAAACCGGGTTGAAAAATTATCAGAACCATCTATAATTATTTCATATTCAGAAATTATTTCAAGTGCATTTTCTTTAGTAAGCTTTACATTATGAATTTGAAAATTTACAAATGGATTTAGTTTTTTTAACTTTTTGCTTGCTATTTCTGTTTTTGGTTTCCCCAAATCATCATCTGTGTAAAGTATCTGGCGGTGCAAATTACTTACAGAAACCTTATCATAATCAAGAATCCCAATTGTTCCAACACCTGAGGCAGTTAAATATTGCAATACAGGACAACCTAATCCGCCTGCACCAATAACAAGAACTTTTGCCTGTTTTAGTTTTTCCTGGCCTTTTAATCCAACTTCAGGCATGATAATATGCCTGCTGTATCTTTTAAGTTCTGAACTATCTAACATAAACTAACCTTATTTCAAAAAAATCACTTTCTTTTCATAATTATCAAGTTGTGTTATAATCCTGATTATATAAATACCCTGATATAAACTTATATTATCAACTGGAATTTTATTGACACCTTTAGTAAGAAGTCCATTAAATACGCTCTTTACTTTTGTACCATAAAGGCTATAGATCACAACTTCAGCTTGTATATTTTCATCTGATTTTATGTTTAATACAGTATTTTCCAGAAGAGGATTAGGGTAGATTATAAAATCGATTTTTGGAGAATTGACAAATACAAATTCAACTCCATCAAGTATACTTACATCATATGAAGTTAGGTTCATTTCAGGCATCCAGGCACCTGTCATTTTAACAATACCTATTTCAGGTGCAAAATAGTACCAATATTCATCATCAATAGATTGTGGAATATCAAAAAGTACTTTTATACATCTTTTAAATAAACCAGCAGGTGTTTCTACCCATATTCCTTCAACTTGAACAATTCCAATATAATCTGGATCACCAAATGCTATTTCGCATGTATCCCCCATTTTAAGATTAAAATCAAACCATAAATATTCCTCATTTAAAAAAGTATTGTAAGCGTACAATTTTCCAATAGAATCCCATCTGAAATAAAAATCAGGATTCTCCTCAGATTCACCATATTTAATATAGGTTAATCCGTTAAATGAAACCGTATCAAAAACCTGGTACAAATAAATCTCATTATATTCCCAGGTATTACCTTCAACTAATGGGAAATAATTTGATACAATAAATTCAGGAAAACAACTATTATAACTATCTCCAAGAAATAAAACCTCATTAAAATGTTTAAAACAGACTAAATCCCAATTTGTGTATACTTTTACAGGGATATCAGTTATTGGAAATAATAATCCGTTTGTACTACCTATGCCTTCAATATAGTAATCGTAATTTTCCCAAACACAAAATCTTTTTCTGTAGCTATCTCCTATTAAAACAGAATCAATACTTTTAATTACAGTTCCTTCCCATATTCCGTAATCAATTGTATCACCAACCGATACTGAAAAATCATAAAGTAAAACTTCATCTTCCTCATAATGACCCCAAAAATTAGGCCCCACATAGTAAACTCTTTTTAATGAATCTTCCCGTATATAACCCTGCAATTCAGCATTTGAATTATATACGGAATCTTCTAACAAATATAATTTTGAATATTCTAAGGAGTTAATAGTTGTGTCTCCATATAATCCTAAAGCATAATAAGTTGAATAGTAATAATCTAATTTTGTTCCTTCACAGGTTTCGAAAAAATGATTCCATACTGCATCTTCTTCAGGAAATGAAAAGTAATCCTGACTTTTTGATACGTAAGTAAAAGAAAACATGATTTGAGTGATAATAAGTATTTTTCTCATAATAATGATCTTAAATATCAATAATCAAATAATAATTTATCTGCTTTAAACAATGCCAATTGAAAAATACAATTTAAAAAAGGCTTTTGACATAAAAAACTTAAATCTTAACTATCTCTTTGCCGAATGGAGACAAAGCTACACCGGCTAATTTAAAATGTTGCTTCGCAAACGGAATTCCAATAATGGTAATTGCCAGTAGAATTCCAAATAAAAGATGAGAAATTGCTATCCATATCCCACCAAAAACCAGCCATAAAATATTCATCAAAGTATTTAAACAACCAGAATTATAATCAGTTGTAATTACCTCTTTACCAAATGGCCAAAGAGACAGATATGCTAATTTTAATGTTTGAATACCAAATGGTATACCAATTATAGTTATAATGAGGATTATTGACGCAACAAGATATTCAAACGCAATAAATAATCCACCAAACAATAGCCAAATGATATTACCTAATAAATTCATGTTTTATAATTATTTAAATAAATTTATGAAAAAGTATCCTGAAATCTTAATGTTTTTGACAAGAAAAAAAACTAATTATTAATAAAATTATTTACTGTTTTTTCATTCACTCCACGATATCCATAAATTCCCTCCAGTTCGCCGTTGTCAATAAAAAATATAGTTGGAACTCTCCCTCTACTTATTCTTACGAAATCATTTGCTGAAATAAAGAAATACTGAAGCTCTTCAGATTTACTTTCTTCCAAAAAAGCATCTATTTCATTTTCATCTCCATAGAACACAAAGCTTATATTGTCTTTGCAATCTAATCTATGTGCAATTATCCTGATTTTATTTGCAGCCAATTTGCAATATCTACATTTCAAGCCAAAAAAGCAGATAATATTTTGACCTTTCTCAAAATTGTTTTCTGCTATAAATTTTTCAGTAACAGGACTTATAGGAAATGATCCTTCATTATTCCTGGCATAAATTGCATTATGGATAAAATCAGGCGGATATAATATAATTGGAGTTGCAAGGGAAATTATTAACAAACCTACAACAAGCAAATTCTTAAACCTGGTTTT
>DAOVJU010000318.1 GCA_030632095.1 Chlorobiota bacterium | reverse complement strand
GTTTGGCTTTGACCTTTTGAAGTTTGGTTAATCCCTCTATTGCTGAAGTTGTTGATCTTACTGATCGATGCTCAAGGGTATTACCAAATAAAACAATAGTAATAATACTTGCAGCAGTTTCATAAAACATATAATCAGGTCCAAGATTAAGTATAGTTCCTGTTAAACTATAAACAAATGCAGCAGACGAACCTATAGTTATAAGCACATCCATATTTGGTATCCCTGATTTTAATGACATCCATGCACTTTTACCAAAATGCTGCATACCAATTGCAAAAACCGGGATAGTTAATACTAAATGAAGGTATTGATTATGCAGAATTTCGAAAGGTAAAAACATGCTTAGCAGAAGAGGTATCGTGAAAATTAAACTGTATATTAGTTTAATCTCCAATGATGAGATCTTCTTCTTTTTGATATTGCGCTCATCATCAACTGCCATAGATTTATACCCTAAGGCATTAATAGCAGCAATAACAGAATCAATACTTATTTTGTTATCAAAATCATAGTTAGCCTCACCAGTAGTAAAATCAACACTTACATTGCTTAAACCCTTCTTTTCTAACCGGCGCTTTACACCTGCAGCGCAATTCGTACATGTCATCCCTTCAACTGTAAGATATACTTTGGTTTCCATTAATATTCTAATTTTTACTGCAAAAATAGCTAATCATAAAACCAAAGTTGATAGTTAATTGATTTGACAGATATAATTTCCAAATAATCAAATGAACGATAAACTTGTATTATGCAGGTTAACAGCTACTTACAAACGCTTAAAGACCTTATATCAAATTAATTAAAAATAAGTTAAAAAACTATGCCAAACCTTATTATTGGATTTTTATATGGTGAGTCAGGAGAATCGTTTAAATTATATAAAAGCATTATTATCAGGGCAGAACTTTGTCCAATAGGTTGTCGATAGCCGCCTCCCACAAAAAGACTTTTTAGCCAAAAACGGTTGTCATTACCATGAACACCTTGAACATCAAACACTTTTGACTCTAAACTAAGAAACTCAAATTCAGCATGCCCAAAGACATTCTCATAGATATAATATCGTGCAAATAATTTACTACCGTATAAACTAGTACTAATATTAAATTGTTTCCAATAGTAGTATTGATAGCTTACTCCAATACCAGGAATAAACTGATCCGTAACTTTATAACCAATTTCAGGAGAAAGATCAATTCTTATATCTCCATACCATTGTATCCCTATATTACCACCAAGTACTAATTTTTGTTGCCAGGGTACTTTTTGTTGATATTGGGCAAACAAATTATCATTAAATAAAAAAAGGAACAAAAAAAAGCATATTATCAACGAAATAAATTTTTTACCTTGCATAGTTCATTTAATTTAACTTTAGGTAAACTCTAAAAATCCAGATTTTTGCCTTACTCAAATTTTTCAAAACACTCATTTACGGCAGTAAAGTCGAGCTTTGGAAAATTTAAAAGCCTTGAACTTTGAATTTTTAGAGACCACCATTATATTTGCTAATCAAAATTAATATTAACAAAGTAACAAATATAAATATTATGAACATTATTGTTACAGGAGCTAGTAGAGGAATTGGTTACGAAACGGTTAAAAACTTTGCAATATCCGGAAACCATAAGATTATTGCTGTTTCAAGGAATATAAATAAATTGAATTTATTAAAAGCAGATTGCATTAAATTGCAACCTAATTCAGAAGTCATCCCCATTAGTTACGATCTTTCAAACGAGAATTATAACGATTTACTAAAAATAATTGAAACCTATTTTACAACTCTGGATATATTAATAAATAATGCCGGTTATCTTGTTCCTGCAGATTTCATTGATTTCGATGAAAAAGAAGCTAAACAAATTTTTGAAGTGAATTTTTTTGCCCCGGCACGGTTAATTAAATCATTACTCCCATTTCTAATAAATAGCAAAAATGCACATATCGTAAACATAAGCAGTATGGGCGGTTTCCAGGGAAGCCAGAAGTTTAAAGGCCTTTCATACTATTCAGCAAGTAAAGCTGCAATAGCTAACTTAACTGAGTGTTTAGCACTTGAATTTAAAGATGATAATGTTAGTGTTAATTGTCTTGCACTTGGTGCTGTACAAACTGAAATGTTAGCTCAGGCATTTCCCGGCTACAAAGCTCCTTTGCAAGCAATTGAGATGGCAGAAAATATTGTTGATTTTGCTTTAAATGGAAATAAGTATTATAATGGAAAGATTTTACCTGTTTCATTATCAACGCCTTAATAAAAATGTACACTTAAGAATTAATTTGTTACAAAATTTTTAAGATGACTATTTATAAAATATAGATTTAATTAATAGAATTATATTATTTATCTATTTTAAGAGATATTAGTTTTAATACAAAACAATAGATACAAATAAACTTAACACTAATCCAAAAAACAGGATTATATTATAAACAAACATAAGCAATAGAAACCTTCCTATAGTTGATTTAACAGAATATCTGTATACTTTTCCCAAAGCTAAGAAGGTATAAATAGTTATTATGAGTATGAGAATACTGATACTAAAATAGTGAAGAATATATTTTGAAAAAAGAATATATAATGACAGAAACAGAAAGATAAATGCATGCAAATGATAAGAAAACATTAGATGTTCATTATAAAAATATTTCTGTTTTTTAAAAAACAATTTTAATAGTAAAGCAAAAAACGGTAAAAGGAAAAACATCATGATTGAAACATTATTCAAATATTGTTCTTTCAGTCCTTTGCCTTTATTTTTAGCTATTTTATAAATCTGAGTAAGACCAAATTTTGCAATAGGAGAATCAGCTCCAACTGAATCATGGTATTCTTTAAAACCCTGTTTTTCAATATCTTTAATGAAATCATCGCTGGAATCATAAACTAGGGTATCATTTGGAAGCATTAGCGTAAAATTAGATTCATCATCACTGATAGATTCTTCTATACCAGCTAAATTATCAATAGAAAGAATGAAAAAGTATAAAATACTTACTACAAAATACAACCTCACAGGTGGGATATATCGTGCTCTTTTGCCACTCAGGAATTGTTTTGTTAAAAAACCAGGTTTGAATAAAAGAGGTAAAAGGCTTTTAAAAAACTTTGAATCTAATCCGAAATAAGTTTCAAAGAATTCAGAAAACAATTGTCTGAAATCAATTTTAAGAGATTTGTTCTCTTGTCCACAGTTTGGGCAATATTTGCGATCATCCTTTAATAAATATCCACAGTTCAGGCATTCAGATTCCTTTTGTATTGACATATTAAAAACTAATGATTTAAGATCAAATGTAAAAATTTAGTTATTTATATTCTTTTGCCTCAATCTCACCATTTAGGACCATTAGTCCATTCATTGCCAATGCCTTCATTTCATCTTCACCAGGATAAACATGTACCGGGGCAATTCTATGAACACGTTCTATTATCTTGTTTACAAACCATTTGCTGTATGCTATTCCCCCGGTAATAAGTATAGCATCAACTTTACCATGTAAAACAGGGCACATGGAGCCAATTGTTTTAGCAACCTGGTAAGCCATTGCTTCAAACACATTTTTAGCTTCTTCGTCACCATCTTTTGAGCGTAATTCTATATCATAAGCATTGTTAGTTCCAAGGTATCCCACCATTCCGCCTTCACCTTTTACCATTTTCAATAATTTCTCTTTTGTATATTTTCCACTAAAGCAGGCTCTTACTAAATCACCAGATGGTAATGTTCCGGCACGTTCAGGAGAAAATGGCCCTTCACCATCCAATCCCTGGTTAACATCAATAACTCTCCCCTTTTCATGAGCGCCAACTGTTATACCCCCGCCTAAATGCACAACTATCATATTCATTTCTTCATATTTTTGCATTACCGATTTTGCATGCGATCTGGCAATAGCCTTTTGATTTAAGGCATGAAATATTGATTTTCGCTGAAAATCCGGATGCCCTGAAAAACGTGCTAATAGTTGAAGTTCATCAACAACAACCGGATCAGTAATAAAAGCTAATGCATTTGGTAAACTTTTAGCAATATCTTCTGCAATTAACCCTCCTAAATTACTTGCATGTTCACCTAAAGGACTATTGATCATATCCTTTTTCATTTGTTCGTTAACTCTATAAATTCCTGATTCAATGGGTTTAACCAACCCGCCTCTTCCAACAACAGCCTTTATTAGTTCAATTTCCACGTCAGCTTTTCCTATCTCTTCAAGAATAATTTCTTTTCTAAAAATAAACTGGTCAGTAATTTTTTTATAACCTTTCAATTCTTCTGCTGAGTGCTTTATGTTTTTCAGAAAAACCGGTTTTGTATTCTGATAAACTGCAATTTTAGTTGATGTAGAGCCTGGATTAATTGCTAATATTCTATATTGTTCCATACAAATAGTTAAAAATTTTAAAGTTTAATGTTTCATAAGTATCACCATGAATCATTTGATTTTCTGCTGTATACAATTGTTTTATAATTTCATTAAAGGGATCTTCCACTTTCATGATTTCACAAAATATTTTCTGAATCTCTCAAAATTAGTGTTTTTTACTTCAACTCAATGAATTATAAAATATTTCTACTTCTTTCATATTTTGCTCTTTGCCTGTTGACAATACAAGCAATTGAATAAATTATATCATCTTTAAAGAATATTATAAAGAAAGCACTTTTTGATAAATCAATTTTGAAATAACTAATTTTATATAATTAATTATATTTATTATGCAAAAACAAATCTTCAAACTTGTTTTATGTATCCTTTTACTACTATGTTCCTGTACCAAAGAAAACATACAGGATCCATATTTCACTTATAAGTATTACGAAGTCCTCCTAAAAAAGTTTTTTTACCTATTAAAAAAATACATTATGTTTGAGCCGTCGTGCAGCAGAGGCCGTTTTTTCACTGTTATTTCAATAACCATACGAAGT
>DAOVJU010000505.1 GCA_030632095.1 Chlorobiota bacterium | reverse complement strand
TTAGTTGGAATGGATAAAAAAAGTATGATCCCAAGCTGGAAAAGGAAAGAAGTTTATTTTACATCTGTAAACAAAGAGATAGATGTAATTTTACAAGTATCTAATTTTCAGCATCGTAAAGGTGGCCCTGAAGATGTTATGCTTTTTGGCCCTGCCAAAAATGTAATTACTTATAAAAACCAGCAATTAGCAATTGGCCTTTTCCTTTTTGGAAT
Source organism: Chlorobiota bacterium (assembly GCA_030632095.1). Classification (GTDB taxonomy): domain Bacteria; phylum Bacteroidota; class Bacteroidia; order Bacteroidales; family B39-G9; genus JAADFW01. Next base: position 2,876 of record DAOVJU010000505.1, on the reverse strand, counting down.
ATTAATGATAATGAGCATTTATCATCTGGTGCTTTATCTATACCGAAGAAAAGATAAATCCATAATACTTTTCAGTGCCGTATGTTTCCTATTGACACTAAGGCTCATAACAACAGGTGAGAAAATCCTGATTGAGGTTTTCCCGAATATTAACTGGGCATTTGCTGTTCGGATTGAATATATATCTTACAAATTAGCTGTTCCTTTATTTCTTGCTTTTATTCATTCAATATTCCCCAAAGATATACCTTATAGACTTGTTAAATATGTCGGCTATTTTGCATTGTTTTTTGTTGCAATTGTTATATTCACACCGGTTTCGATTTTTTCTTATACACCTGTTGTGTATCAGTTTTTTCTTGCAATAGTTGCTCTTTATGTGCTTATTGTTCTTGTAATTACAATGTTAAAAAGAAGGGAATATTCATGGATACTTTTTGGAGGATATTTCTTTTTCTTTTTAGTTGTAATAAACGATATACTTTACTATAATAAATTCCTGGAAACTTCATTTTTAGGTCCGTTTGGCTTGTTTGTAATGGTTTTTACCCAGGCTTTTGTACTCTCTAAAAAGACATCAATTGCATTTAACGAAGTTGAACGTTTAACGGTTCAATTGGATAATTATAGCCGTGAACTTGAAGAAACCGTTAAACAAAGAACTAATGAAATAGTGGGTCAGAAGGAAAAAATTGAGAAGCAAAAAGAAGAAATTGAAAGTCAGGCTGATAACTTGAAAATTGCAAATGAACAACTTATCGAAATGGATAAGTTTAAGGAAAGCATGACTAATATGATGGTTCATGATTTGAAAAATCCATTAAGTACAATTATTGGTTTTTCAACTGCGGAAATGAGTGGAAAGTACTTAAATTATATACACCAGTCTGGAAAACAAATGCTTCAGCTTGTGAGCAACATTTTGGATGTTCAGAAATACGAAAAAACTGAAATGAAACTCAACAAGATTAAGGAGTTTTTACACGATATTGCTAATAGCGCTTTCAATCAGGTAAAACATCAATTAGTTAAAAAGGATATTGAATTTCAAAACCTTATCCCTAAGGATCATGTAGTTAATGTGGATGAAGAAATAATCAAAAGAGTTTTCATGAATATATTTTCAAATGCTATCAAATATATTAGCCAGACTGGAATTATCAAAACAGCATCAGAATTGATTGTTGAAGAAAAAAATGAATATTTTCGAATTACAATCTATAATTCAGGTGAAAGCATTCCCGCGGATAAAATTGATACAATCTTTGAAAGCTATGGACAGGTAAATCCTATAAAAAGTGGAATATCATATTCAACCGGAATAGGATTAGCATTTTGTAAATTAGCAATACAATCACATAATGGTAAGATTGGAGCGGAATCAGACGCTGAACAGGGTGTAACTATATGGTTTACACTTGAAGGCTAAGAGCTTAGCAATGAAAGTTTAAAGTATCGTATAAATACATAATTAATTTATTAATTTTCAATGGATCATAAAGCCCTAAAGCTTTTTATATCGAATTTTGTAGAATTAACTGAAAATGATTGGAAAGCAGTGGAACCTGTGATAGAGGTTTTACATCTGAAAAAGAATGGATTTTTTATCAGGGAGGGAAAAATCGCAAAAAAAATCGCTTTTACAAATAAAGGATATTTAAGGGTTTATTATAATCATGATGGTGATGAAATTACCCGTGATATTTCTCCCCTTTATACTATGATAACTGCACTTCCGAGTTATATCAAACAAAAACCATCATTTGAAATAATACAAGCCATAACTGATTGTGAATTACTAATAATAAAAAGAGATCATCTCGAATTCCTTTATGATAATTATCCAAACTGGCAAAAAGTAGGAAGAAGAATTATTGAAGAAATGTTTGTTGAAACCCAGAACAGAATTTATTCCTTAATAACACAAACCGCAGAAGCCAGGTACAAAAAAATGATTGAAAGTTTTCCTGACATATTCTTACATGTTCCACTTCAGTATATAGCTTCGTACCTTGGAATTACTTCACAATCGCTTAGCCGGCTTCGTAAAACTATTAAATTCTAAATTCATTACTTAACCCGGAACTTTAAACCTGAACCGAAGCGAGTTAAACGACTGTAAGGAGTTAAACCTGAAACCTGAAACTTTGAATTTCATTAGCTTTTTTTACCATTTGTTAACTTTTTTGTTGTAAATTAATATAAACTTTGAAAGGTGTAATTTTTTTTAAAAGCCTTATATGGAACGATTTATTGAACAACAAAACTCAGTACACTTTGATTTAATAATTATTGGTGGAGGTATAACAGGAGCAACTTTAGCTTATGAAGCTAGTTCACGCGGATTAAAAGTTGCTTTATTTGAAAAAGCAGATTTTAGTGGAGCTACTTCTGCTGCTACTACCAAATTAATTCATGGTGGATTAAGATATCTTAAGAATTTTGAATTTGGGTTAGTTAGAGAATCTTTACGTGAACGGCGGATTCTGGAAAATATAGCACCTAACTTCATTTATCCGCTTCCTTTTATGGTGCCATCTTATAAATCACTAAAAAATAACAGGTGGATTCTGTTTATTGGAATGATTCTTTATGGTCTTCTGTCTTATGACAAAGGTTTTACCTGGGATAGAAGTAAAAAACTAAAAGGTTTTAAATCATTATCAGCAAAAAAAACTATTAAAAGAGAACCATGTATAAAACAGAAAAAATTAGCAGGAAGTACGATATATTATGATTGTCAGTGTATTTTCCCGGAAAGATTAACTCTTGCATTTATTAAATCAGCAATTAATAATGGAGCCAGTGTTTCAAATTATGCTAAAGTAGAATCTCTAATAACTGATAATAAACTGGTTAAGGGTGTAATTGTCAAC